>OODV01000405.1 GCA_900299555.1 uncultured Endozoicomonas sp. | reverse complement strand
GGGAAAGAGATCTGGAAGGAAAAGTTCATAGCCTGAATTTGACCTGACAGACACCTTCTTAAAAATCGGTAACTGTCAGATCAGGTCTGAACTTCTACAAGTTACAAGCACTCAGGTTCTTATACTTGGCGTAGACTGCATATAGGGCATCCACTGAATCATCACTCAGTACTTGTATGAGCAAGCTTCTGGATTCAGGCGTGTCTTTCTGTACAGTCGTGTGGAAATTAACGCCCAGCAGCTCCCACAGTGCGCGTGCCTTGCTTTCACCAATGCCTTTAAAGGCCTTTTCTTTAGCAATGAAGCTGATCAGCTGTTCCCCTGTATCCGGTAGTGTGCAGTTTACCTCGGCAGGAGATTCATAGGTGTGCTCTTGTATCAGGTAATCACCAGTTTCAACTATTTGAATCCGCCGCTGTCCACTCACCTCCCATCTTTGCCCGACTGCAGGACTGACAGGAAGGGCCGAAGCATCACTTTTTATGGTGATGAAATACTTTCCGCTATTGGCTTTGTATGAGTTTTTCTTCAACGGAACACCGCTGAAAATCACGTATCCCTTTGAGGTGTGAGGAATGCTAGTAACACGCAGAGTATCGCTGTGCAGAGAATTAATGCAGTCAGTCATCGCGGCATCATTCCCATTTCAGATAAAACCTCAGAGAGTTCACCAAAACGTGCCAGCTTACCTTCGAGCGCTTTTACTTTAGCCTTTAACTCGATATTTTCAGCTTCAAGTGCTGTAACCCTTTTGGAGTCCAGCACTCGGCGGTTAGCAGTGTTGTCATACTTTTTGGGACCGCTCTTTGCCTTTTTACCAGCCTCAGATAGGGGCGGCAGAATGCCTTTTTTGCGCAGCCGACTCTCCAGATCATCCAAGGCTTCCTTAACCTTTGAATTTCGCTTAATCGCTTCATCTGACACACCTGACAACTTCTTGATCTGGCCCCTGTTCAGCTTACCCGTCGAAGGATAAATGATGTCAGTGAAATCATCATCAGACATCGTAGCCTCCCAGGTTTTAAACATTTCAAAGTAGCGCTCACCTTTTTCCTGGCTCATGTTCACTCACCTCATAATGATTTCCGGCTACTTTCTTTTGAACTGTGGGAGAGGCTGATCCAGCTTGCTTTGCGATACGCCATGCATGTCCGCGTTTTGCTGCCAAACCTTGAAGCGTTCGAGGAGTTGCTGATTAATGGCCCTGAGCTTTTGTTTGTCTTCGGTCAGCTGTTCAATACGCTTATTTGCTTCGTAGATGTCTTTAGTCCAACCTGGTTTCTCGATTGGCGCTTTAAGCGCAGCCTTGCGAGCCTTCATTGCCATATCAATAGCTGTCAACTTCATTAAAGATTGTCGAGCGCGACTGATACCCAGCTTGGTTTTGCATGCCTCGACCAGAAGGGGCCACGTCAGCTTAGGCTTAGACCATTCTTCAATTATTTTTATGATGCGCTGTTCATCCTTGCTGGTTAAATGCTTCATCACTACGCCTCTATCTCATCCATCATGGCAGACACTTCATCTAGGGAGGGCAGTGTCATCTGATCTTCAGCCTCTATGACCTGCGATTCAATGAGGCCAGCCATTGCAGCGGCATTGTTGGTAAGATTCCATCCGTTGTCGGCGTTCCAGACGATGGCGCCATTTTCAAGCTCAGGATCTTCAAGGAGTTTGATCAGCTCGTTGCATTTAATCAGGTCTTTGCTAACTTTTTTAACCCATTCCGTTGCACCAAAGTCACCACGGGATTCCGCATCAACAGCCTTTCGGTGACGTTTTTGTATGTAGTCGCGCTCTTCTTTGAGGTTCTTAAGCTTTTCGTCATCGCCCTTTACACAGGCAAGCTCGCCGCATCCAAGACAGGCTCCCATTTTAGAGCAAGGTTCGCTCGCAAAATCGTGCACACAAATGCCAAGGTACGTTTGGTGAACCACTCGATCCTGAGCGTCTTCTGCAAGGTCAGTCACATCCTTGAGCGTCAAGGGGGCATTCGTCTTGATTTTTTCTAAACGATTAGAAGTGTTTCTATGCTTGGTTTTGGGATGAACTGCTGCAACCGCCTGGGTGCGCTCCTCGACCGTTTCATGGTTATATACGGACCCCATGCTTGTGCGTCCTGAGAACGCATCAATGAGCAGTTGTGACAGGCCTGCGCGATGCATCTCTGTATTCAGCTCATGGCGAAAGGCGTGCGTATTCACCTTGACACCTCTGTAGCCATGTCGCTCGAAAATGCTTTTTGTTTTTTTGTCACCACCCAACTGACCACTCATGCGCCAAGGGCTAACAGCAATTTCCAAGCAGAGGTCTCTTGCCCTAACTGCAGCATGCTCTCCTACAAGCGCACCTGTGCGTACCGTGAATAGCGCATTACGATACTTCACACGTTTTTTACCCTCTTCAAATGGCGTGGTGTACGGAAAGTCTTTGGGCAGATATTTTTCGCGCACTAGAATATTGAGCTTACGCAGCGTAATGACAGCCTTATCATCAAACTCAACCCTCTGAACACCTATTACGCCTGGTACACGGATGATTTTCCCCTTACTCGTATCCCAGCCGACTTTTATCTCATCCAGTATCTGCTGTGCAGGAGGGCTAAGTGTACTGAACCTAGTAAACAAACCGATGAATCGCCCCTTAAACCTTGCACGTGCATGACCCTCACTAACCGAAATTTTAAGCGCAGCACATGCTTCCAGATAGGTCAGCGGATCATCTAGCCCTTTCTTCGCCACACCCTCATGCGGCGGAAACTCCTCAGGATTATCTTCCAGCCAAGCCGCATATTCACGAGCCTCTTCCGTGATGGATCGTATTCTTTCAATAGCACACTCCACAACAGGCTCCATACCTGTCATGACAGGTTTAGTCGTCGCACCGTAGCCTTTTTCGGCATACCATCGCAGAAACATCCGCTGCCCCCCACTCCTACCTTCCTTGAATACGACGCAGTCCTGCTCAACATCCGCCAATTCGCCAACGCGAGCAGGCTGACTAAGCAGGAGAGCACATGCCGAAGTGGTAACAATGTCCTGTGTGCTGGTCAGGTCGTTATTAAACAGCTCACCCAAGGCCTTGAGTGACTCTCGGCTCGGTAACTTCTTCTTATGATCTTTTTTCTGCTGTTTTAGTGTGCCAGACGCTGGCCGCCTCAGTGGAGAACGCCATCGAAAGGGCTTTGCAAGCAATTTTTTCTCCTTCATTAGTTTTATTACTTGCTCAAGTATCTTACTTAACTGGTATGCATTTTCGGCACGAGACTGATGATTCGCTATGAGTTCCAACGCTCGGTCGCAAGCCGCAGCCGATAGTTGAGTCACGTCACGTGCTTCCGTCACCTCCACTAAAGCGACCTCAAGGATCTTTAATACAGTTAGATGCATCTGGACAGATTTTTTTCCAAGAAACACACCCTGATATACGACTACCGCTTTGGCGAAATCCATGAAAGGTTGCTGCAGATAACGTCTGGTTTCATGCGTAGCGTTCCTTGATGACCCCAGTGCCGTGAACGCGGCTGAATCTATTCCCGATTGATGCCAGGAGTTCATTTCCCATTGAATGCCCTCATGAACCCGATCAGGAACACCTTTAAGAAGGGTGTCCTGCGCCCACTTGATCAAAGTATCCAACTGTTTGACGACCTCAAGGTCAACCTTGGGCTTAAAATCAATAATGTTATTCATGCCGCACCTCCACCGCGATCAGTAGATTCCTGCAGCGCTTTACAATCAACGATCACCTTGCGGCAGGCCATAATGGCTCGGTCCCAAAGCACTCCTGTTATCTTGTCACCACCGATGGTTTGTGCACGCCGACGTTCCATGCGCTCAAGAGCCTCTCTATGATCCGCTTCCAGAAGAGGCTGGAATTTTTCGCACGCATAGCAGCTAAAAGGTACATCTAGGTGGCATAGAGTATCGGAACCGCAGACAGCCAAGTCTTCAATCTGTCGGTCTATCCGGTTACCATTTTTAGCAGAGGCACGATTTTGTACAATCGTACCTGAAAACGCCCTTACGACCAGCGCAAGGTGATCAGTCATCTTTTTGTCAATCAGCCCCATCAAATCCGCTGAGATTTGGCGATATTTACGGACAGAACCAGTGTGCTTATGCATTAATGCGTGAGCCATCGACCACTCATCCAAACCAGCATTCGAGAGATCAGTCCCGAGCGTGTACCTAAAGCGATGGATTCTCGAGATTTTTAATGGTTGATGAGTTCGCGTAGATATCGGAAAGCTGGACATAGACTGCATGTTATCCAACCAGTGATTTAGAGTTTGATTGGCTATATGGAACTGCGGGTGTGGCGCACCCTCAAGTACTTTGTGATCAGGAGTATCAACCAGTACAGGTATTTTATTGGGAACAACGCTAAAATTATCCTTGAATCTACGGCGAAATAGTGGAACATGCTTGATGGCTTTGTCCCAATCAGCACGCTCCTGATATTCTTCCTTAAGGCGATCAAGAACGATAGCCTTATAGGCTTGAACGGTTTTATAGAGTTCTTCATTCAAACTGAAGGTTTCTGACTTATTCCTGAATCCCGTATAATCTTCGTCTCGTTGTTTCGCCCAGTGTATTCGAATTTTATAACCCTGCTCGCACTTTATAAAATCATCAAATACCATCATTCGTAATTGAATACGGCGTTGGCCATAGATCATTAATAACCGGATAAAAAGGTATTGCTCTGGAAGCAAATTTTTGTGACAGAATTGCTCATTCAACCACCGATGTAACGCATTCTGCTCCACTTGAGTAAATGGCCCTTTCTGTGGATCCAGGCTAAGCACCGGATCGTTTTTGGATTGTTTTTTCTTCGGCAAATCTTTGTATGCATTAGTCAGAGTGAGTGAAGGTCGCTGTTCAATGGACTCACACTCCTGCCAGAACACCATAAAACTCACTAATTTAGAAAATGAAGTCGTGCTAAATCGCTCTCGCAAATTAATGAGATGATCCTCATTCATGGGGTTAATTCCTGCCTGCGCAGCCCGGGACAATAACGAGGTAACATTCGCTGTAGTTCCTTGCCCTACCTCAGCCATACGATAGGCTAATGCAGCGTGTAACCAGCGCTGCCAATTCGCTGGAACGCACGCGATCGCTGCCTGCCAGTTAACTGATCCTGCTAGCCTATCGGGTCTCCACATCGGCTCAGATGGCGTAAAATACTTACCACACCTCGCAAGTCTCGGTGTGTCCAGCCATTCATTCAGAGTGTCCTGAGTAGGGGCCTTGAGTGCTTCAATTTCCATATTCATCTTCTTTTTATTGGCTGAGTTGCGTTTCTGCTTCCTCAGAAACAGCTTTGAATTTTTTAGCACGCTTCTGAAATGCTCTATCTGCCTCTTCCTTCCAGAATTTTGCACCATAGAGCCCTGGCATATTAGATTCAGGACTCCACCCAAAGGCAAAGGTCAGAACCTTTTGAACCTTCGTCGTACGATCCTCTGGTGTCAGTGTTTCCAACTGATCTTTCATGCTTTCAAGCAGCGTGTAGACAGCATCGTGGCGCAAAATATGAAGATGAATGTGGTTCAGTTCAGGCACTGCAGAACCCACGCGAGGCAATACGTTATCCAGAGCTTTAATGCTAAGAGCCTTTCCTTCACTTCTGCGATGAGACACCAATAAAAATGGATGTTTTTTAGCAGCCGCCGACCCTTTTTTTAAGACACGGTAGTCGTCAACATAATCCTTTACCGCCCTGACAAGCTCATCACTCATCTCCAATTGGCGTTCGTGAGTTTTGAATTGAGGAGCCGTGGCACGATTGTCGGTTAGTTCGTCTTCAATATTAACAATTGAGAGCTGCCTGTTGTCAGCGATTCCCGCTACGCACTTCTTAAAGCTGGATTCTAGAGGGTGTCCAATCAG
>OODV01000404.1 GCA_900299555.1 uncultured Endozoicomonas sp. | reverse complement strand
CATCGGCTGATGTATGGCGGTTAGTTAAGGTGAAAAACGAAGACTATAACCGGACATACGATGTTGTTAATCGAACCGATCTCCATGCCAACCTCTTAGGCCAGAGAGTCTGCCCACCGTTCGGAGAAGAACCGATACGGGGCTTATGGCTCTACGCTGAATGCTTCCCTGAAATGTGGGAAAAGATGATCCACCGAGTACCAGGTGCGGCAACCGCTGCACGATATGGCAACACGGAACTCTATTCGACGGGCTTCAAACCGGATCAGACTTCATGGCGTGATCATATCCAGAATGTACTTGATCAGTTTGATGATAAGTACAAGCGGATGGTCGCCAAGGAAATTAACGGGATGATCCGGTATCACAAGAACTACACCAACGATCCTATCCCGGAAGAAGAACCTCACCCGTTATCCGGCTGCTCATGGAAGTTCCTCGGCAAGATGGCTGCGAGGGGAGATTTCAAAGGCCGTGTCAGTCAGGGGATGGCCTCTCAAGGTGAGAGGACACGGAACAAGATGGGAATAACGCTCGAAGAGGCGAAAAGGATTTATGGCAAAAAACAAAAAACCTAAGCACGATAAGCAGCCGATCAGTCAGGTCGTCTGGCGGGATCGGAATGAACTCAAGCCGAACGATTACAATCCCAACCGTGTAGCCTCCACTGAATTAAAACTTCTCAAGATCAGCATTATCGAAGATGGCTGGACACAGCCTATTGTCATCAATCCTGATCTTGAAATTGTTGATGGGTTTCACCGTTGGACAGTTTCAGGTGATGCGGATATTTCAACGCTCACTGATGGTCTGGTTCCGACCGTTATGACCAGCCCCAAAGATGAGTCGAGCCAGAAGATGGCCACCATTCGCCATAACCGGGCGAGAGGGACACACGGCGTTCTCAATATGGCCGGTATTGTCCAGTCTCTTGTTGAGGAAGGGCTATCACAGCAGGAGATTATGGCTCGCCTGCAAATGGAGGCAGAGGAAGTCATTCGGCTCGCATCGAGGGTTGGGATACCCAAGAGCCAATTACTTCAGGATGATAATTTCTCGCAGGCTTGGGAGGTCTGAACATGGCAATCGTTAACAAAGAATATGGCGCATATTACTTTGATGGCCAACAGCCAGAGACTAACCAGAGTCGTGAGCATGATCTCTATACCTACACAGCCTATGCAGGGAAGCATACGGTCACTGTAGCGAGGGGCGACTCTGTGATTTACCTCGCTCAAGATGCCTCTGTTGCTATGTGGTATGCCGGTCCGGTCGTTATCGAATCAGAGGCAATGGCTGTTGTGATCAGGGGCTATCACTGCGGTAACAAGTCAATGGACTTGAGGCAAGCCGTAAACCTCCCTTATGTGAATGGCTGCGCTACCCGGCAGTTATTCGCACCGGAGAGAATTGGTGATCCGACTTTGCAGCAGCTCACCATTCCACCGTTTACCTCTGAGCAGGTACACCATATTCACCCGACAACCCGGGTTGTTTATGTTCACTCTGGCCGTGGGTATTCGATTGTCGGACAGTCTGAAAAGACTGATGAGGTTGAACTACTCCCCGGTATGGTCGTCGTACTCGATCCAATGTCACCGCACCACTTTAGGACTGAGGGCGAGTCTCTAACCGTTCTCCCGGTTCATGTCTTTTCAAGCACCCCGGCGAGCATGGAGAGCAATCACCCGATGTTCAATGGCACCAAGGAAGTGTGAGTTAAGGTGATTTCCAGATCGGCCAGTTAAGGTGATTTTTAGAGCGGCCAATTAAGGTGAAATACAGTCTGCCATCCAGCGTGAGACCCAGTTTTTTTTTGAGGTTTGACAGTCTGTACTCCGAGCTTTGCCGCTGATTACCGATAAGCGGCAGGCGGCATTCTGGTGGTTCAGGGCTGTATTTCCCTATATGGAGACGGTGCCAACATAGGGTGCAGAGCCTTAACCCTGTCGAACCTAGAAGGATTATAAATGGATAATGCCCTACGTTATTATGAGAGAGGCTGGCGCTGTTACAACTAATGGTGGAAATACGGTTGAATCGCAAAAATGGCCATTGAGTGACAGTTCAGATAGAGCTTCGGCACCCCAGAAACCGGCCAAAAGGAGTCATCCACTATTAGCGAAAACAGCACTAGAGAGTGCTTATGTTGTAATTTTTGATATTGAATTGTTATACATTTTACAGAAACGATTATGTCTGCAACTCGAGTATTATATTCTTTGAACTATCTCAAATATTATCTAAATTACAGGGTACAAATGATAAGATATTAAATATTCTGAGAATATCAATAATGCAAGGAATTTCAGGAAAGACAAGTTTTCCAATCAAACACGAGAGTGAGAGTGGCGACTATTCTAATAACACTTCTGGGGCAGTCAGTAAAACAGTCAACATAGGACGGCCAAGCAATTTTACCAAAAAAATAAAACTATTTAGTGCAACAGAATCAGAATTCACCCACAAAAATAAAAGTTTATTCCAATCTTCTCCGTATTTATTTTATTCAGACTTATCATTCAGGTCATTAAATCATGATATTTGCCGAGTAAAGATCATACCAGTCGACATAAAAAGTCTTATTGGATATGAAAGCGCCAAACCTAAACCAGCAGAAAATGTGTTGTCAGGTAGATGTGATTTAAATAATGAAATCATGCCTCCTTCTAACTTTATATCTTGTTCAAATGTTAGGCAGACTCCTTATATTTCCACTCAAAAACCGACGCATTCAACAGATGACAGAGAAGAATACAAACAAGATCTATTTTTAGTCAACAGCAACCTTGAAGTAAAAGTGCGCAAAGAAATAAATCATGGACAATGCATCGGAATGATTTCAGGAGTTTTATTAAAGATCTTTGACTTAGGGAGTCGGGTTATCCACTCTAACAAAGATTTGAAAAGTGAAATGATAAATAGGGGCGAGTTTCAGAGTATGAGAGATAAAACATGTTTTATTGACACACTGGCAGAAGGAAGATATACCAGAAAAATGTTTAGAGATAATGGGGGCTTTGATAGCTCTCATATATTTACGATACGATTTTACAGAGAATCTTTCACACCATCTGAGATTGCCAAACAAATAATAGGATATAAAAACCCTGCAAAATGCACTTACGAATTACTACCTGCGAAGGGTTTGCACCCACTTCACCTGATTAAAGAACATGATAAATCTAAATCTAGCGGCTCTGAAAATGGCAACTTAGAGATTCGTGTCCATTATATTGATGATCAAAAAAATATTGCCCTATTCATTTATGCCAAACGCAAGATAAGAAAACATGAATTATTACTATATGAAGACCCTTTTGCGTTCGAAGAAAAAAAACCAATGAGAGTATTCAAAGGGTCATATAGCTGTATTATTAATACAGACGAAACCAATGACTTAAGCAAACATAGAAACTATTTTTATGATCGTTTGTCTCGAATCAAAGAGTTTAATAATGATATCCCAGATGAGCACGCAAAAGAGCGGATAGATATAGATAAGGGGGTTAAGATACATAAAATTGTCTGACATCTATAGTATTCTAGTTTTGAGCAGGCACGCTGGCCTGCTCCGTTCGGTGATTAGAGTTTAAATACTGACTCTTCTGTTTTCTCACCGTTCTCAAACTTGCTGACTAGATCATCGAGTGCCGATTGCAGGGCATCTTTGATCTTATCAGCTTGCTCGTCTGTATAATCGTACCTTGATTTATCAGCGAGTTCGCCTACACGCTCGATTAATTTTAGCGCCTTCGGCATTCTCACATTTACAGTCTCTACAAATCTTTCTTCAGGAGACTTTTTAGATTTGCCGTTACGTTCCATTTTGTCCTTAGCCATGGGAGTACCCTCTTTTTTGTTGGTAGTAGTTTTATTACTGGTGGTTGTTTTAGTAGTAGTCATGGTTGTTACTCCGTTTGTTTATTGTTTTTCGTTGTTTCTATTATTAGTATGTGTTGCCTGTCGTGTATTTCAATTAAAATTTACCGCTCGGTGATAAGCGGTAATTGTTTACCGCTTATCCTACTGCTTACTGTCCACGGTTCTTTATATCGTTAGCCCGCTGGCAATTCATCTCAATAGTAGAATTGATAGCAGCGTCTAAATCATTTAATAGAAATGCCGCTTCTTGCCCTGTCATGTATAGGGTATGGCTACCTAATTTAATCATTACGTCATAGCGGTCGCTATCCCTGTTTAATGATGAGCCTATAGCGTGTGATTGATTCTCTAATAATTTAGGCTCGCCTCGTTTCATTATTTTTTTGAGTTCCATTTTTCGTACCTCGTTTTTCGTTGTTATTATTCTAACTATGGGTAGCCTGACGTGTATTTCAATAAATTTTTTTAGTCCCTGACCAACGGTAAACTGGCTGATAAACGGGAGTGAAAAAGCTCTATGCCGTTTACGTGTATGCTCGCTTCGTCTATATAGCTCTCGGCTAATTCTAGCCCGTCCACGGCGCTTGGATTATCGGCTATATATTCGGCTAGGCTCGCCAGCTTCTCGGCTAGGATGGCTACTCGCTTCGCCTCAATCATTGCCGAGCATACTAGCTCGGCATTATCGGTAACTGGCATAGTGCGTGTGTTCATGGTGGTAGCCTCGTTATTAAAATTTCATGCTCTTTTCGAGCTTTTTGAGTTCGTCTGTCAGGGTTTTTAGCTTTCTAAGCTTTGGTATGGTGATGCTTACTTCGTCTACGCTCTCCATCCACTCTTCATCGTCGGTGTATTTTTTCATATCGCCCGCTACTTCAACGGTGAAAAATCGGGAGATAGTCTCTAGCCAAGAGACAGTAGACTTCAGGTCGTCTAATACAGGCTTCATTTCCTGCGCTCTTGTTATCTTGGTTTCGATTGATTCTTTTAGTTGGTTTATTGTTTTCATTATTGCGCCCTCGCTATCTTTAAATCGGTAATAGTGAATCCTGTAGTCATCATCGGTGCTGGTATGTTTCCAGTCTGAATATCAAAAGCAATCTCAGACTCGGCTAAATAGTATGCTTCAGAATCGTCAACGGCGGTCAGTGTGCCAGTGATTTCTCTTTTCTGATTCTTGCCAGCTTGTATTTCAAAATTGATTGTTGCTGTGTATATGTGATTATTCATGCTGCGTCCCTCGTTGTTGTTATTTTAACTATGGGTCGCCTGACGTGTATTTCAATTAAAATTTACCGCTTGGTGATAAGCGGGAATTGTGCTGATAAGCGGGAATTAATCTAAATAAATAAAAAAGCAGTCTCTAGCTATATCGTTTAGCTCTCTGCGGGTTTTTATTATTTTTGATAGGTCAGCATCATTAAACTCAAATTGCTCATCATCGGCATCTGTAGAGCTATAGTGGTCTGCTGCTCGCTTGAATTCATTAGTAATTAATTCAATCCGTACCATCTCATCGTGTAGGAGGTTTAGCAGTCTCTCTTTATCGTCACTCATGGCGGTATACTCCGAGCTAAAAAGATTTGAGCAGGCTCTACAGCCTGCCCTGTTCCGTTTAGAGTCTAAACACTGGCTTTTCTTCTTTCTCGCCGTGTTCAAATTTATTTACCAGCTCATCGAGTGCAGACTGTAGAGCATCCTTGATCTTATCAGCCTGCTTGTCTGTATAGTCAAAGCGAGACTTATCAGCGAGTGCGCCTACACGGTCGATTAAACGTAGAGTCTTTACCATTCTAATATTGGCAATCTCTACAAATCTGTCTGATTTGCTTTTCTTGGTTTTCATGGGCTTTTCTCCCTGTTGCTTTTTAGTAGTAGTTTTTTTAGTGGCTGTTTTATTTGTAGTAGTCATTGTGTCGTCCCTTTTTTTGATTGATTGTTTTTCGTTGTTGTTATTTTAACTATAGGTCGCCTGACGTGTATTTCAAATTATTTTTTAATTTTTTTCGTCCCTCTTTATATAGGTATTTCGCCCTGTTTACTGGTAGCTGCCTCACCTGGCATTCGCTAGAACTTGCTGATAAGCGGGTGACTTGGCTTACAGTGGGGGTCCCTAGAGTTCTTTGCATCTTGCGGGGTCTATGTGGCGCGGTGTTTCGCTAGTGCCAGAACTGAAAAACTGGTA
>OODV01000280.1 GCA_900299555.1 uncultured Endozoicomonas sp. | reverse complement strand
CTAAATCGGTAACCCTTTTCTTTTTTTGAAAAGAAATGTCAGATTAAGTCTGAACTACTCCAGCTTATGCTTTGTGGGGTTTGTGATCTCCGTAGTTCGAAGGTCTTAAACGGTCTCTTTTTTCGGGATTTCTACCGAGAAGCTGGCTACCTCGGTTCTTTCCAGCGCTTCTTCACTTATTCCGCCAAGATAATCCATCAGTTCATCAAGCATCTGTTGCAGTGTCAGCGTCATGATGGAGAAATCAGCATCAAACTGCTCTGCAGCAGTTTCAGCGCTGACTTCATCAAGCTGTTCCTGGATTGAGTCGGTGAACTTCAATTTACGAATGACCAGGTCATCGCCAAGCACAAAGCTCAGTGCGTCATTCCAGACCAATGCCATCTTGCTGACTTGCTTGCCCGCTTGTAAATGAACCTCCACTTCTTCACCGACCAGCTCCTGTTTGCTGACCTTTACCTGACCACCTTCATCACCGGGCTCACGTAACTCGCACTCATCTCCGAGAATGAGCTTGTCAGGCAGTGGTATTTCCTGGGCAAGCCAGCGAGTCATAGCATGGGAGGGCATGTTTTTCAGTGGTGGGTTGATAACAGGGAGACTGCCAAGGCATTCGCGAAGACAGGAGGTGAGCTCTTCCGCTTTTTTGAATGAAGATGCATCAACAACCAGCCACCCTTTTGCAGAATCAATATAGGCAAAGGTATTCTGGCAGCGAGTGAAAGCTTTTGGCAGCAGCTCCATAAGAACATCGTCTTTTAATGCTTTCTTCTCTTTGCTGAATACCTGACGATCCTGCTCCTGCTCGATTTGCTCAACCCGCTCGTCAACGGCATCGCGAATAACGCTGCTGGGCAGGATTTTCTCTTCCTTGCGGGCCGTCAGCATAATAAAGCCATTGCCGGCATGGGTTAGAAGCTCACCGTGTTTACCCAGCGGGGGAACCCAGCCATAGGTACTCATGTCCTGACTGCCACAGCTGCGGAAACGCTTTTCACGGAGCTTTTCTTCAATGTCTTCAACGGACGTATTAAAAGGTTGGGTGAATCGATAAAAGATAAGGTTTTTGAACCACATGATCGTTCCTGAATCCTGTTATGGGGACGTTAGGCCATTTTCCATACTCTGGGGCTGCACTTCCGGTTCGTGCTTTGTGTAAGCACTCTTTGTTTATGCACTGGGAGGCTTTTGGAAAGGCATATGGTAGCAAACCCTGACCTGAAAATAGTTACTGACGTTAACAAAGAAAAAGGGGGTATAAAAAAAGTGTTTAATAACGGTTGCGTATCAACAGTTTAGCTGCTTATAATTCGCCGCGTTGTTGAGAGGGGCTCTCGGAGATCTTGAGAGATTCAAATAAACTCTTCAACAAGTTTAAGGGTGATTAGCTCAGCTGGGAGAGCGTCTGCTTTACACGCAGAATGTCGGCGGTTCGATCCCGTCATCACCCACCAGTTTAAGAGATATTGTTGCATCCAGTTTTTACGTTTTGCTGCAGTTGCTAGAAGTCTTCAGTTGTGTATGAAGTCAGCGGACCGGTAGTTCAGTTGGTTAGAATGCCGGCCTGTCACGCCGGAGGTCGCGGGTTCGAGTCCCGTCCGGTCCGCCATCTATATGCTGTTTAAGATGCTAACAAGGCTTGATATCGAGGTGAGTTCTGGTAAAGTCTCCCTCCCGTAACGGCGGTGGTATCACTGGCGTAAAACGGAAAAAGGTTTATGCGGACCGGTAGTTCAGTTGGTTAGAATGCCGGCCTGTCACGCCGGAGGTCGCGGGTTCGAGTCCCGTCCGGTCCGCCATTTATCCTTTGATATATATTTTGGGTGATTAGCTCAGCTGGGAGAGCGTCTGCTTTACACGCAGAATGTCGGCGGTTCGATCCCGTCATCACCCACCAAATTCAACAGCATTAGCTGTTAACAGAGTGACCATAAACTGAAATTTCGGTTTGTGAACGCAGCGGACCGGTAGTTCAGTTGGTTAGAATGCCGGCCTGTCACGCCGGAGGTCGCGGGTTCGAGTCCCGTCCGGTCCGCCATCTTTATTCCTGTTCATGAATGGCATGAATAAAGATCAGCAACTTTGGGTGATTAGCTCAGCTGGGAGAGCGTCTGCTTTACACGCAGAATGTCGGCGGTTCGATCCCGTCATCACCCACCAAATTCAACAACATTCGTTGTTAACAGAGTGACCATAAACTGAAGTTTCGGTTTATGAACGTAGCGGACCGGTAGTTCAGTTGGTTAGAATGCCGGCCTGTCACGCCGGAGGTCGCGGGTTCGAGTCCCGTCCGGTCCGCCATTATTTTCAGTTGGAAAGTCTAAGCCCTTGCGATGTTTGTTGTGGGGGTTTTGTTTTTAGTGCTGATCTTACTTTTTGGCTCTTTAGCTTGGCTCTTCTAGTTCGAAATGAACCTGGTTTCTTTTCAGGTGATCCTTTTTCTCTCTTGTTGTTTACATAGTTGACGCTCGATTAGCACTTCGAGACTCAATGTTGATTTTCTGCGTACTGAATAAACAGTTTTTCGGCGAAAATCCTGAGGTATTATTCAGAGATATTCTATGTGTCGTATGGTTTCCCTGGGCTTTTCGGTATTTTTCTATTTTGTAGTCGTTACATCGATCTTTTTCAGTCCATCACTGCAGGCTGTGATGGAAATTTCTGCTGGCTCTGAGAGCCGGGTTGAAATAAATACATCTCTGTTAAGTACTGCAGAGAAGGATGTGTATCACACCAGTATTTCTATTTGTAGTCGGGAAGCTACGGAATATTTATACATAACATTCGGTTACGATCCTTATTGGACCGACGATTTTTCTGTTAAAAGTGATGTCAGTGATGTTCGACAGGAGTACCATCTCAGAGCAGAGTTGAATCGCTCAAAGATTGATGTCACGCCAAACCAGCATTATAAGTTCAATATTAAGAATAATTGTGAGAGTGCAAGCAGAGATGATCTTAAGTTAACCCTGAAATTTTATGGTCTGGGAAGATTACAACCCGGTACCTATTCAGGCAAGCTTTGGGTGTTCAGTAGTACAGGTAGGGCGGTGCTCGAAATACCAATAACCATTTCTGGAGAAAAGGAGATCATTAAGATTTCAAATCTTAATGATCTGGCCTTTCAGAAAGGTAATGGGCAGTGGATAGCTCAAAATGATCAAATCTGTGTTTATAGCACTGCTAAGAATTATCGCCTTGAAGCTTATTCATCTAACAAGGGAAGAGTGCAAAATATACATGGAGAAGGGGCAGAGTATTCAGCTTTCTGGGCAGTTGGGGGTGGGGAAGAACAGGACCTGACCGGTTATTTAGGCGGTGGTGCTGGTGCTCTGAAGAACCTCAAGCCTGATAATAGTGAGAACTGTCCAACCTTAAGGTCAAGGCTTAGAGTGTCTGTACCTGCTGCCAGCATCAGTCAGCTACCGGCAGGTATGGATAGCGACATCATTACACTGACTGTCATCCCTGGTTAATAATGAATATCTCTCAATAATTTTTGGGTAACAGGGGTGTTTAATACTGCCTATGGGGTGTTCTCAATTGGACATATTACCAGCCGTCCATGGTTTGCGCCAGGAAAGGCGCGAGCTGTGTGGTGTAGTTATTCTATATGAGCAGTGATAAACGTGGCATGGCGCAAACCATGGGTAGCCCTTTGGGTTCATCACACACGCATTCATGCCGCGTTGTACGACTTGAACAGGGAAACCATGCTCTGCATCGCACGCCTTGCCTGAAGAACTGGTCTCATGGCCAATTGAGAACGCCCCCTAGACAGCGTGATGAGTTAACTGCTGGGTTGATCATTTCTTAATTATCAGAGCGAGGGGCTATCTGTTCTGCAGATTGGCGTCTCAGTGTTGGAGTTAAAGGGCTACTCTTTGTCAGTATAGATCGCTGGTGGTTAGTCATACAATTTAGCATTAGCAATATTTATCGTCAGGGTTTATCTGTATTTGGATTTATGTAATTGGTTTTCTATTACAGCTATAGCCTTCAGCCTCCGTTACTTCTTTAGAGGTGGCTTCTCACCTTTTCAAGCGTGGGGGTGATAGCGAACAATTCGCTGATTGTTGTTCGGTAAAACAATGGTTGTTACTTCGCTGGTTGGAACGAGCCACTCAATCACCAGTTTTTGGTGATGTGTCAGAGCTGTTGATCTGATACATTCCTGTCCTTTTGAGTCATCTATGGCTGTAGTTCAAGTTGCCTGTATTCATTGTCAATAAACGATCAATGTTGTTAAGAACGGACGGGTCACCAGCGTTATAGATGCAAGGACTGTAATAAGAGCTTCCAACTTGAGTATCGCTATAACGGCAATCTGCCTGGTACTCATGAGCAGATCATAAAGATGGCCATGAATGGATCCGGGGTCAGAGATATCGGACGTGTCCTTGAGATCAGTCCAACGATGGTATTGGCTCGCTTAAAAAACTCGACCCGCCAGCAGTAACACAACTCCCTTCAAAAATGCCCAGGTCAAGATTATTTTCGAAATGGATGAGCAGTGGTCATTTGTTTCAGAAGATCATTGCCCATGCGTTCGGCTCCAGAAGCACAGAGACGTTCAAAAAGCTGTTGGAGCGTCTGGCCCGCTTCAAAGTTAGTTTTTACTGCACAGATGACTGGCAGCTATACACATCCTGTTTACCAGAAGATAAACATATCATTGGAAAGTAATTTATTCAGCGGGTTGAGCGGCAGAATCTGACCTTGAGAACGTGCTTGAAACGGTTATCCAGAAGGACTATTTGCTTCTCAAGATCAATAGACATTCATGATAAAGTTATCGGGGAGTTTATCTCCCGAAACCACTATCAACAGTTTTGATACATCACCCTTTTTTGTGGTTTCCAGAAAAGCGAAAGGGAAGTGGGATGATGGCTACTACTAATGTCTGGCGGCAGTTCAGGCCATTAATACCGGAAGGGCATGGTCGTCGCCACTATTCCCGCGGGAAATGGTAATGCTACCCGTCAGGCATTGTTTTGGGATGATTCGGTCATTATTGTTTAGGACGATATGGTCGGGGTTTCATATAAGAAGTAATTGAAGATCGAAAAATCACTGTTTGCAGTGTGTGATGGTTATCCGAGCTGGATATCTATGCAGAGCTATTTTTGGCTTAAGCCCTTACTCTGGAAGGACTGAACTATTTATTAATTAGTCGGTCGAATACCGGATTACAAACAATCATCGACTTATATTTCTTTTTAGCGTTCATTTGGATCAATATTTTTGTTTTTCTGACCAATATTGAGGTGTTATGAGATGCTTTTTGAAAGCAGTGCTTCTGGTTGCATGTCCTTATATGGGGCAGATTTATCTGCGCTAGAAGGTTTTTCTGCATGGAGGAAAAATGTTTCATTAGTCCACGGTGAAATGAAGCGAAAGATTGAAGTGGTTAATGGAAAACGTCTTCTGATTCTAAACCCACAGGGAGCGATCGGAGCGGAATCGATCCGATTTATGAATTTTCCGGGCACAAGTTGTATGGGAGGACAAATTACATTTGTAAGAAACTTCGCGGAAGGTATCAAAGCCGTATGTCCTGACACTAAACTGACTATTGTTTCCCAGAGAACCGGGGCCAGCTTTCTTGGAATGTTTAATGAGGGGGTAGAGGATATCGTTGAAAGGGCATCCATATCCTACGATGGAAGTTATATAGATAAAGAAGGTGTTGAAAATAATAAAAATGCTTACTATTCAAGAGTATCGGAGTGGGGAGAGAGGCTGGTTACAGATAAATATGATCGACACACTCCAGCGATGATTTTTATGAATTATTGGGACTCATATCTTGCATGTTCCAGCATGTTGGATGAATGGAGAACAGCAGGGGTAAGCCGATTTCCAAAAATAGCGCTTGTGCCTCACAGTATGGGCTATAAAAAATTTATCGCATTATTGAAAGCTAGTGTTCATAAAGAAGAGGCAGCTAACCCTGCCATCAATAAGACTGAAATAGTAAATCGTGAGGTAAAGCAGTTATTGTCTGATCAGAGATACCTTTTTCCATCCAGGATTCTTGCTGAACGATTGATGATATCAAACCCATCAATAAAAGTAATTTTGAATTCTCTGGAAGAATATGACACACAACTCAGCTCTTTTCCTTATACATTGCCTTTTGAAGAACTCCGGACTGTTTTTGATAATAAGGCAAACATCAGGGTGATTCATCCAGGTATTGATACTGAGATATTTGGGTTAAATAATAATCCTGATATGTTCGAACATGAACAGTTTGCGGAGGAGGTGTTTATTGATAGGGTGAGTAAGGATATCTCCTCTTGCAGGTCTAGACTGCCGGTTGTTCTTGCTCTAGGCAGATTAGATAGAGGTAAGAACTTTCATGGATTAGCGAACGCTTATATTGGGAATCAGCAACTTCAAGACAGGGTCAATCTGGTATTCGTTATTAATGGCTCAAGCAGGGATGTTAATAAAAATTACATAATGGAGATGCAAGGCTTAATTAAGCAGCATGGAGAAGAAAAAGTACGAACTATGAGCATTCGTCTGGATAAATTCACAGGTGCTGCACTGGAACAGTTGATTTTTCTGGCAAACATAACGAATGATCCCAGAATTAAAGGGAAATGGACTGCGCTTTCCTTACCTGCCGGTAAAGATTATGCTGGCTTGCAAAGGTATTTAGGCCGCCATAGTAATGCAGTAGGAGGGTTGTATTCTTTACATGAGTCGTATGGGTTGGCACCTTTTGAAACAGCAAATTGTGGTATTCCTGTCGTGGTTTCAAATAAAACAGGTGCAGTGGATGAGCTTGTTAAAGCTGGAGCTAAAAGCTTTGATCCTGAGAATAATGCGCAGTTGGCTGAAGCTTTGCTATTGACATTGAATGATTTTGATCAGATACGAAAAGCACAAATTGATTACTGCAGTACGAAAAGTTGGGCTAATACCTGTAAGCAATATATGGAGTTTATCAATGAGCCAACTATTGAATCCTCAACTTCTATAGATCAGTACCCGATTACACCGTTTGTTGTTGATGATGAGGATACGATAAAAATGGGTGAGAGGCTGCTTTGGGCAGCAGTTAAACAAGAAGCTGATTTGTAAGACGAATCTCCCAAAATATAAGAGGAACATTCTATGGGCGATAGTGAATGTTATATCTCCTGAGAATTCAGATCAATTGACATAAATAATAAAAGCACAGTGGAGAGTCGGAAGAAATTAAAGTTTCAGCCAAAGCACTCCCTCCTGTATACATTAAAACCCTTACGATATCTGTCGTAAGGGTTTTTTTGTTTATAGAGGCTGTATTAAAAAGGTTGGCTCTGAAGAATATCCTTTAACTGAAGTGCTGGTTAATGGCTTACCCGCTTGAGTGTATCAGGTGTAGAAGTTCAGACCTGACCTGACAGTTACCGATTTTCAAGAGGGTGTCTGTCAGGTCAAATTCAGGCTATGAACTTTTCCTTCCAGATCTCTTTCCC
>OODV01000474.1 GCA_900299555.1 uncultured Endozoicomonas sp. | reverse complement strand
ATTTCAGACTGGGTAATTAGACGGAAGGACGTGGGTTTATTTGGCGCTTACCATTGATCAAACTCGCGGCATTAGGTGTGGACGAGCTTACGGATATTCCGTTTCCGGATGCGGCTGCCGACCGTCGTTTTATGTACAAACCCGAAATTGTTCGGACCACCTACAGGGGAACCCCCTATGATGCGGTTGCCCTCGGCAGTGGTAATCGTGAAAACCCTCTGACCGAGACAAATGGAGACCGATACTATGTGATTCGGGATAAAAACATCTTCTACAGCCGTTTTGGCGACTGTAATGAATGTGTTTCCATTCCAGATGTTCTAAAGCATAAAAACCTCTTTGATGCCAGTGACAACCTGATTCAGGTCGGGAATGCTAATGAATCCAAGGATGCATTGAAAAAACTGGATAACAGTAATGGCTGGTATATCAACCTGGAAGCGCAGGGTGAAAAAACATCCACGGTGGGTGAGGTATACTCCGGCCAGTTACTGTTCAGTACCTACTCACCATCCAGAGATCCCGATACCAATATCTGTACACCGGGACTCGGAAGCTCAAGATATTATGTGCTGGATTTACACACCGCATCTGCACTTCGTGACCTGGACGATGATGGAAATAATGATGACCGCTTTTCGTTGATGTCGATCGTAGGGATGGCCGGTGATCCGACGATGATTTCCCTTGGTGAAGGCAGTAACCTGATCGATTTGAACACGGGTTATGATGGCGCGGTTAACGACGTGGGCATGCACCGAAGTGGCTGGGTGGAAGAGTAAGATGACAAGAAAAACTGATCGTCAGGGAATTTGGGTAATGAGGTGGGAAAGAGGGTTCACATTAATTGAACTGATGATTGCTGTAGTCATCATTGCGATTCTGGCCTCTATTGCTTTACCGGGATATCAGCAGTTTATTATGGAAGGTCGGCGGTCTGAGGGGCAAACAGCGCTTCTGGATATTGCGGCCAGACAAGAGCAGTTTTTTATGGAGAACCATCGTTATACCGCCAATATAGCGGACTTGGGGATTGGGAATAACAACACGATACTGACCGAGGGCGGTTGGTACCTTCTAAGCGCTACTTGTGGTAGTGATGGTAACGGCTCGTGTATTAATGGCTACCTGTTGACAGCAACTCCCCAGAAGGGCCAGACCCCTGATGGTAGCCTCTCTGTAAATGCAGTCGGGGAGAAGAAAGGTCAGTGGAAATAACGTTGGCATTGGGCTAAATTGCATGAGTTCAGATCTAATCTGACATTTCTTCTCAGCCTCTTTTCGTATTCCGGACCGCTATGTAACCAGCAAGTTGACCAAGGGCTGAAGCAGGCTTTTACCTCTTCGGCCAACATTATGCAAAAACTCAAAAAACCAAGGTAAAGGGCTAAAGCCTCTTGATATATTCCTCTGTGAGGTCTTAGCAACGAGCGTAGCAGTGAACAAAATCCCTCCATCGTATTAACGTGAACCTCGTAAATACCGCCTTTGTCATCATCACTGGCATATTCGCCTTTGCCATGACAGACCGTTTTATGTCTGAAGCCCCAACTTTCAAGGTCATCATAGATATTGTATTCATCGGTATAAACTTGGCTCTGTGGGGCTACATGTTTCTTGATGAATGGTTCGATGGTCACCTTTTTAACGTTCGGCAGCATATTGATAATGACCTGACCTTCTTTTTCTCGCTGGACGATCCAGGTTTTTTTAAGGATTCAGGGTGTCCCTTGTGACCAGCTACAGTAAATAACGTGAGTTCGATGATAAAAGACAGGGAGCCCCTGTCATTTAGCTATCTTTCGGATACCAAGCCAGAGATAGCGAACTGGAGGCTCCCGTGTCTATTGTCAGTGTATTCTGTGATGTTGATGATTTCTGTATAACTTTTGAATCACAATGGCATAGGCAACTCATTTGTAATACCAAAAAGCTTCCTGTTTTATCAAAGCTGTCGCTCAGTGAAATAATGACAATCATCATTTATTTCCATCAGAGTGCCTTCCGCAATCTCAAACACTATTACCAGCGTCTGATCACACCGCATAAGTCTGATTATTTCCCGAACCTGGTATCCTGTAACCGCTTTGTAGAACTCATGAAACAGGCATTGATACCACTCACGATGTATCTCAAGTCTCAGTGCATGGGACAACCAACGGGCTTGTCATTCATCGATTCTACTCCAATCGTCGTTTGTGATAATCACCGGATCAATAACCACAAGGTCTTCAGTGAAGAGGCTAAACGGGGAAAAACGTCTACAGGTTGGAAGTTTGGTTTTAAGCTGCACCTTATCATCAACCATCTGGGCGAAATTTTATCATTTTGCCTGACAACGGCTAATACCGATGACCGTAAGCCAGTGCCAGATCTTG
>OODV01000403.1 GCA_900299555.1 uncultured Endozoicomonas sp. | reverse complement strand
GTGAAGGGGTTCTGTGGGATGAGGTCAATGGTATTTTGCGTGTGGTTGGGCATGAACCATGGGTATTTAAAGGTGCTCCCGAGCGTTGTCAGTTAATAACAAAGCTCTACCAGGCTGGAAAGTGTGGGCGCTCGCCGAAACTGCACACCCAGCTGTTGTTGGAGAATGTGAGATCAAGCAATCTTACACAATTCTTTGGCAGTGATAAGCGCTGGCCAGAGTTTATCGGTTACGAACCCGGGGCTTCAGGGCATTGCTGGCTGAAATATTTTGTGGAATTTAAAGAAACATCAGTGACTGCATAATCATTCTAAAAACAACAGAGACCGGCCATTGAGCCGGTTTTTTTTCAATTATTATCTGAAAAAGTGTTGTAGCTACAGTTTCAACTACAGTAGCTACAGTTCAGCTACAGCATCTCCCCCAAACTCAGTCTTGCATAAACACAAAGCCTTAGGAGGGCAACATGCAAGACAAGCAGAAAAATACACACCCTTCCTCTCGTGGGAGTAGTTCATACGAACCGCCAACTACAGCATCAACTACACCACCGGCAGAAGTGATTCATCTGGATTCACTCCAGTTGGCTCGCCGACTCAATATCAGCGTGAAATCGCTGTGTCGTATGCGACAGGAGGGAACGGGACCTCGTTTTCTCCGTATTGGTGCCAAGGTCGTTTACCGCTTGGAAGATGTCCTGGAATACGAACAGTCCCGCTTATATGACGCTGTGAATGTTCCCGTTGCGCAGGGAGGTCAGTTATGAGCTCGGATCTGAGAACCATCCTTGATATGCGCATCTGTGATCTATCCGCGAAATCCGGTGAAGAGTTACTGAAGCTGGTGGACAGTGCAGAAGCTCAGTTGGTGGAAACGCAGAAAATCAGGGATTGGCTGGAGTCTGCCATTGCTTACAAGTACGTCTACAAAGCCACCAGTATTCGCTCTGAACTGCAGCAGGAATTCGGCTTCATTTACTTTGAAGACGGTGCGGTGAAAGTGACGTATGAAATTCCCAAGGCCATTACCTGGGATCAGAAGAAGCTGGCAGACATTGCTGAAACCATTCGTCGACAAGGTGAAGATCCTGAGGAATATATGGAGGTGCAGTACACAGTTCTTGATGCCTGTTTTGACCAGTGGTCGGAGGTGATTAAGGACGCTTTTCGTCCAGCTTTGTCTATCGAACAAGGAACATCCAGCTATCGCTTGTCGCCTAATCACAGGGAGGTGAAAAAATGACTTTACCCATTCTGACAGCGGAACAGCGAAGCCAGGAGCGTAAGGGGATCAAATGCGCACTGTTGGGCCGAAGTGGGGAAGGTAAGACCACGCTGCTGAAAACCCTCGATACGCATAGCACGATGTTCATGGATCTCGAAGCGGGTGACTTGGCGGTTCAGGATTGGGAGGGTGACACTATTCGTCCCTCTACCTGGACGGAGTTCCGAAATTTTGCCGTCTATCTTGGAGGTCCTAACCCCGCGCTCAGGGATGATCAGGTTTACTCGAAAGGTCACTATCAGGCGGTGTGTGAGAAGTACGGTGATCCATCCGCTCTGGATAAATACGATACCTACTTTATCGACTCTATCACGGTGCTGGGGCGGCTCTGCTTTCAGTGGTGCAAAAGCCAGCCCCAGGCCTTCTCGGAGAAAACCGGCAAGCCAGATACTCGCGGAGCCTATGGTTTGCATGGACAGGAGATGATTGCCGCACTGACTCATCTCCAGCATGCCCGGGGTAAAAATGTAGTGTTCGTGGCCATCCTGGAGGAGCGGGTGGACGACTTTAATCGGAAAATCCACCAGCCGCAGATTGAAGGCTCCAAAACCGGTCTGGAGATGCCGGGGATTGTCGATGAGGTCATTACCCTCGCGAGCCTGCCGGATGAGGAAGGTAACCTTCGACGAACCTTTGTCTGCCAGACACTGAATCCTTATGGCTACCCAGCCAAGGACCGCAGTGGTCGTCTGGCGATGTTCGAACCTCCCCACCTGGGCAGGCTGTTCCATAAAATCCGTACCGCTGAACGCCAGCCGGTGACCTTTGACGATCCAATTCTTAAAACGCCAACCGCTGAAACCCAAAAGGACGCATAACCATGTCTCAGAAAAAATCATGGAACGATTTCAACGATGCCGCTGAACAGAACCAGCACGACATCATCCCTTCAGGCACCCTGGTCAAGGTTCGTATGACCATCAAGCCGGGTGGGTTTGATAACCCGGATATGGGTTGGACGGGAGGTTATGCCACTCGTGGTGATACCGGGGCCATCTACCTCAACGCTGAGTTCACTGTGCTGGCAGGCGAGTATGCCAAACGCAAAGTCTGGTCGTTGATTGGAATGTACAGTCCGAAAGGGCCGGAGTGGGAAAACATGGGCCGTTCGTTTGTTCGCAGTATTTTGCAGTCAGCCCGTAATATCAAACCGGATGATAACAGCCCACCGGCGTACAAGGCCCGCCAGTTGATGTCCCTGTCGGAGCTTGATGGCATTGAGTTTGTGGCCAAGGTGAGTCTTGAAAAAGATCAGTATGACGAGCCGAAGAATGTCATCAAGCAGGCCATTACGCCGGAACATAAACAGTATGCCCAGTTGATGCATGGTATGGCACCTGTAACACAATCCGGACAGAGACCGTCTCATCATGAATTGCAGTCCGAGTTGTATCGGGGGCCAGATCAAGCACCTCATCCGGCTGAAGGTTATGGCAGCCAGTGGGACTGATTTCTAACTGAAAGGAGTATCGCCCACCCGCTGGTGGGCTTCTTTTTACAGGGACGCTGAGCAATGAAGAACGGATGGCTCAATTTTAATACGGCTGCAGAGCAACAAGCCCCGGAGCTCTTACCGGCTGAGGATATTAAGCGACGTATTCAGGACAGGCTGGTGGATTACCTGACGGCGATGTTTCCGAACGGTAAGCGACGGGGGAACAAATATGTCATGGGGAATGTTAAAGGTGACAAAGGTAAAAGTCTGGAAGTCTCGCTGGATGGCAGTGAGCCTGGGCTATGGCATGATTTTGAAAATGGTGAGGGTGGTGACATTGTCAGTCTGACTGCGGCCGTTCAGGGGCTTGATGCCCAGCGGGATTTCCCAGAGCTTGTCCGGTTTATGGCCGATTGGCTGGGGATGCCTGTAGTCAGTCCACCAGCCGTAACAAGCTATCAGGATGATTATGAGGATCTTGGACCACACACTGGTAAATGGGATTACTACGATGCCGGTGGCAATCTGATAGCTTGTGTTTACCGATACGACACGCCAGAGGGTAAGGAGTTCAGACCCTGGGATGTTAAAGCGCGAAAAACCAAGGCTCCCAATCCAAGGCCATTGTATAACCAGCCGGGCATCAAAAATTCCACAGATGTTTGGCTGGTGGAAGGAGAAAAAGCCGCGCAGGCTTTGATTGATAACGGCTTTTGTGCCACCACGGCCATGAATGGAGCGAAGGCACCGGTTGAGAAAACGGACTGGTCTCCCCTCAAAGACAAGCGAGTGATGATTTGGCCGGATCATGATGAAGCCGGTTTTGCTTATGCTCACAGTGCAGCCAGAGCCATTGTTGATATTGGCGCAGTTAGTGTTGTGATTCTCAAACCACCTGAAAGCAGTCCTGAGAAATGGGATGCTGCTGATGCCATTGCTGAAGGGTTTGATACCCAGCAGTGGTTGGTAACTACACCCCGAAACACCATTAAAGAATCGGTGCCATTTTATAGACTGGGTGAACTATTGGACGATGACTCACCCATGCCTGAAGACTTGCTCAGTCCAAGAGTGCTGACACCCGGCGGTATGATGGTGGTTGGTGGTGCACCTAAAGTCGGTAAGAGTGACTTCCTGCTGAATCTGCTGGCCCACATGTCGGCAGGGCTAACCTTCCTTGATATGCGCCCGAGCAAGCCGCTCAAGATCTTTTATCTGCAAGCTGAAGTGCAATATCACTATCTGCGAGAACGAGTAAAAAAGCTGCCGCTTGAACAGTATCAGCTGACCCGTGTCAGAGAGAACCTGGTAGTTACCGCAAGGTTGAATTTGATTCTGAATGAGAAAGGCATGCCCTTAATCCTGAGGGCAATTCGGGATGCCTTCCCTGAAGGACCGGATGTGATCGTGATAGACCCGATTCGTAATGTCTTCGACCCGGGACCGGATGGCAGCAGTGAAAATGACAACAATGCGATGCTGTTTTTCCTGAAAGAACGAGTAGAGCAATTACGGGATATTGTGAACCCGGATGCAGGGCTGATATTAGTCCATCACACCCGGAAGATGAGTAAGCGACAGTTAGAAGAAGACCCGTTTCAGGCATTGTCAGGCGCGGGGAGCTTGAGGGGGTATTACACCTCGGGAATGCTGTTGTTCAGGCCAGAGGAACTTGAGCCTGAGAGGATGCTGTATTACGAACTCAGGAATGGCCCATCACCGAAAGCAAAGCGAGTGATCAAAGAGAAGGAACAGTGGTGTGAAGCCCCTCCAAACGGTGTACGAATTGCCGGGGAAGAGATGGGGCGCAAGCATGATGCTGAACGGATCCGAAAGCGTGAGGTCATTGTTAACCTGATCTACCAGGAGGCGATGCAGGGCAGGGTGTATACCTCTAATCAGTTTGCCCAGGCGTTTGAAAATCAGGCAGGGCTCGGTGCCAGCTCAACCATACGGGATCGAATCAATGTGCTCAGCACCAAGGGCTACATTAAGTTTTTTAATGATCACGAAGAGTACAACCTGCCGCCACCATTGCGAAGCACCCAGGGATATCTCTGTGTGGAAAATATGGAATTAGGCAACGATGGTCATCCACTCTGCAGAGTGCCGCCAACCCATTATAAGTGTGCTCAAACGTCGGCAAGCTTACCGGTGGAAGACTCGGATCAGTGGATCTATTACGACCAACATTAGACCGTTTTGAGTTGCTGAGGAGTTGCCAGCGAGTTGCTGAAAATGGGGAGTTGCTGAGTTGCTAGATTTTTCCAGCAACTCAAAAAATAGAAATAAATCATGTGGTTAAGTGAATCACGAGTTGCTGGATATAGAAAAGTCAGCAACTCAGTCCAGCAACTCATAAGTGTCTGAAATTCTTGATATTTGGTGAGTTGCTGAGTTGCTGGATTCTTTTATATATAAATATATATACGGACGAGCCTCCTTGAGGTCGGCCTCGTCCGTATTAGAAATCGCAGGAGGCGATGCCATGTTGACCATTAACGAACTCAGGGATCGATATCGAGAGGCCTGGCTGGTGGCTCGCCGAGTACCCTCCGGAATAAACCTCGGACACGCGTCGTATTGGCCGGAATTCAACCCCAATCGCTGGGAGGTGTATCACTCGGAAGATGCGAGGATAAAACCAGCACCGCCTTCTGCGGATGCCGTGGATCGGATGGTGGAGTGCATGCGCTGGCTGCGATGGCTCAGCGAGGAGGAGCGAGAACTGATTTGGCTCCGAGCTTCAGGTATGTCTTGGAGACTCATCGCGGAAGAGTTGAAACTGAATCGCAAAACGCCTGTAACACGCTGGAACAAGGCAATGAATCGGTTAAACATCCAGCTTTTGCGAAATAGTTCAGGGTAATTTGACCCAGTGAGGGATAGCAAGGGTATCTATGTCCCGCGTTGTCTTTTTTGTCCATATTTGTCTCACTGGACAATTTTCGAAGATTTGACAAGAATTAACGCTAAGCTCGAAGCAAACTACATCTAAGCCCCGCACCACTCCCGGTCTGGGGTTTTTTGATAACTGAAATTCACCCACGTTCACGGAAGAACCATGGCCAGAATCCTCGTCGAATCCATCGAGCATCGCTCTGTTGCCAGCCTGGTGCCCTACGCCAATAACGCCCGTACTCACTCCGATGAGCAGGTGACCCAGATTGCCCGGTCCATCGAGGAGTTCGGGTTTGTGAATCCGGTGCTCGTGGGCAGCGATGATGTGATCGTAGCAGGCCATGGACGTTTGATGGCGGCAAGGCAGCTGGGGATGGAAACGGTGCCGGTGATTGTGCTGGGTCATCTGACCGAGACGCAGCGTCGGGCACTGGTGATTGCGGATAACCAGATTACGGCCAACTCCGGCTGGGATGAAGATCTTCTGAAACAGGAGCTGGCCGAGCTGGATGCGCTGGATTTTGATCTGGACCTGATGGGGTTTTCCGATGAAGAACTTGAAGGTTTGCTGCTGCTGGACGAACCAGAAGGGCAGACCGATGACGATGAGATTCCTGAGCCGGAAGAGCATCCGGTGAGCCAGGCCGGTGATTTGTGGGTGTTGG
>OODV01000103.1 GCA_900299555.1 uncultured Endozoicomonas sp. | reverse complement strand
GGGAAAGAGATCTGGAAGGAAAAGTTCATAGCCTGAATTTGACCTGACAGACACCCTCTTGAAAATCGGTAACTGTCAGGTCAGGTCTGAACTTCTACACCTTATAAAAGGTATTCTGAGGAATGTTATAAACCAGACAACCAGAAAATGTCGATCCTGTATAGACTGCTTATTAACCATATTGAGTAGTTGTGGCTTTACCATGAAAAAAGGTCATCACTATAAAATCTGTCTTGAGCATACCCTGAACCCTGATGGCTCAACCCCAGGCGATCAGCCCATTGAGTTTGATTTTATCAGCCACGACGAAATATTCGGCATACTGTAAAAGTTGAAACAACGGCCAGATATCGAACCAGAGACTGCTGAACAGTTAGGGCTGGGTATCAAGCTGTTTGGTGGCGTCCTGCTACAACACCGAAACTCGAAACTGTTTTCAACTCTGGCCCCTTATGTCGCCGATTTTATGAAAGCGCTGAAAGAGTCCGGATAACGTTATTTCTGCCTGAACCGGCCTGCTAATAAAAAAAACCACCTTAATGTCGCTTTACAGTGGTTGGATGAAACCTATCCTGATAGTCGCACTCATAACCACCGGCAATAAGAATGACAGCCCACTCAAAGCAGGCCGCTGAATTATTACTGGAGAATATCTATTGTGCACTGGGCACATCATCGCTGGACGCTTCTTCGTGGGTTAGCCCGGTTTATTACTCTCTCAACGAGAGTGCTGACATATTCCGGGCTTCCAGCGTTAACTCAACTCACTCAAACCTTATTGCTGCGAACCCCAGAACAGCAACAGGATTATATCTGCGTGGCAAAACAGGTCAGTTCATCAATGCGCCCCTCTCTGAGGTGGTAACCGGGCATTTTCAACACATCAATGAACAGAGCCAGCTGGGCCGAGGATTTCCTGCTCGATGCGCCCGAACGTCTGTATTGTTTTAAGCCGGAAAAAACTTGGGTCCTGGATAAGCCAGAAATTCTCCAGGATCATCGGATTGACCAGAAGACTTCAGAGCCCATTACCGAAGTTCAGAAAGCACTGAGAGACATTGCTGAATGTGCGCATGAACCAATGCTTCAAGCCAATGGCTTTCATAGCTTCCTGAGACCACGAGGGTATTAGAATCAAGACCAGGCCGTCAATCTACATCCAAGAAAGGAAAGGCCTTGACCCCATCCTACCGGGCATGTGATCTTTTTTGCCCCAGACAAGTAAAAAACACTCAGGAAATGCTTTAATGGACTCTGAAAAAACCAACATCGAAGAACAGCTGAAAGCCGTAGAAAAAAAGTTAATGTTGACGCAGCTGGCGGATGCTCCGGCCATGATTGTTATCGGATTAGGCATGTTTGCCAAATTCGGAGAGTCCCCTGAGTCGCTGCACCCATGGCTTGGTAACACTCTGATTGTTGACTCTTCGCTGGCTGTTGCCATTCCCGTAGCTATTTTCTGCGCGTTTCAGTCGTTCAGGCTGATGAAAAAAGTCAATGTGTTAAAGAAGCTGCATCATGGATAAAAAAGCCTGAGTCAGATTAGTTATGGTTAATTATGCTTACTAGCAAATTTGTTCCCTGATAATGGTATTTACCAGCTCTGTGCGCAGAGAACCTTCATTATTTGCAGTATTTTTCAGCTCGGTTCTGAGAGTAGTGAGCTTTGAGTGAAGCACTTTATTCTCTACCTTTAGGTGGGAAGACGTATTCTGTAATTGCTGCAGAGTCACATTAAAATATCTTTTTTGATCAATGTGATTCTTACAGGACACGTCCAGCATTCCATCAAACCTACCTTGCAAGCAGGCCGCTTTTTCGTAGTTAGCTACAACATCAGCTTGATAAACACTCAATTCACTTTAGCAGTTCGAGATATGCTTCAGGTCAGGTTTATTTTATATTCACTCAGAATTAAATAATAAATCTGGCTTTATGCTTACTGCCCAACCATCCAACAACAGGCAATTAGAAGACAAAAACTGAATATCTGCCTATCATCACAACCCTGATTCATATGGTCTATATTAAACCCACAAACGTTCCAACTCTTCTGTTTATCCCTACCCTGAAGCGATACCGGATGCATTATGGAATTCAAAGACTATTACAAGATTCTGGGTGTTGATCCTGACGCTGATAAGAAGACTATAAAGAACGCCTATCGAAAACTGGCCAGGAAGTATCACCCGGATGTCAGTGACCACCATGATGCTGAAAACCAGTTCAAGGAGGTCGCTGAAGCCTATGAAGTACTGAAAGACGACGCGAAACGTGCAGAGTACGATGAAATTCGTCAGTACGGAGGGTCTCAGCAAGGTTTTCATCCACCTCCCGGCTGGGAACCTTCCGAGTCCTGGGGCGACAGTGGTCGCCATTTCCAGGGTGACTTTTCAGACTTCTTTTCGTCTATTTTTGGCACAGGCTCTGACTCCCGAGCCAGTGATTTTGGACAGCGAAGGACTTATAGCCAGCGAGGACAGGATATTGAAACCGAGATGCCCATTTTTCTTGAAGACACCCTCTCGGAAGAGTCCAAAACCATCTCCTACAGCCTGCCCCAATATAATGAGCATGGACACGTTACCGAGGTGAGTAAAACCCTCAAGGTAAAAATCCCCCCTGGCGTAACCGATGGTGAGCTTATCCGATTGAAAGGTCAGGGATCACCGGGTGTTGGTGATGGTGGCAGCGGCGACCTGTATTTGCGAATCAGACTGGTACCTCACCCACTCTTTGATGTGGAAGGGCATAACCTGATCATTACCCTTCCCCTCGCTCCCTGGGAGGCAGCGCTTGGTGCTAAGGTGACGCTGCCAACACTGTCGGGCAAAATCAACTTAACCATTCCTGCCAACAGTCAGAGCGGTCAGCGCCTGCGGGTGAAAGGCAAAGGTCTACCCGGGAAGCAGGTACAGGGTGATCTTTATGCGGTGTTAAAAGTCGTTATGCCAAAAAGCAACGATTCCCTAAAGGAGCAGTGGCAACAGCTCGCAGAACAGGCTCCCTTCGATCCGCGAGCCGAGTGGAGTGAAGCCTCATGAACGATATACAGACCACTTACCTGAGTTTCACTGAAGTCTGTCTGCAAACCGGTTTAGCAGAAGAGACAATCATCGAAATTATTGAGCAGGGGATTGTCGAGCCTGTTGGTACTTCGCGCGGCGAATGGCGATTCAGTCCGGCCATGGTGTTACTGACCAGAAAAGCAGTACGCCTGCACGATGACCTTGATGTGGACTGGCCGGGCATAGCACTGGCGATTGAGTTACTGGAAAAACTGGATCAGCTTCGGGAAGAAAACCGTCACCTCAAGCGGCGTCTGAGCCGTTTTATGAGTGGTTACCCTGGGTAACCACTCAGCCTGAAAGCAGGATTAAATAACGAAATAGTCAGCAATGCTTACTCTTTTGTTATGTCTTAATCAACGCATGGGTCTTAAGATTTTTTAATCTTCAATTTGCCGATGGTGTCGAGAATGGATTCTGGGCTTACTTTACCACAAGAATTAGTGCAAAAACGTGGTTATTCTCATGATAATCCACAAGCTCCGCATTGCCCAAATGCCTTCCAAAGTAAAATTCTTTTTCAGAGTCGTCAATACGGTCTTATTTCTAATAAAAGAAAATATAATAAAGTCATTCAATTTCAACACCCCAAGAAAGCTGCTGTCAGAAAGGCAGGTGCATGCAGACTTGCCTGTAAACAAAGGCTATTTTGAATGTCAGGAAAAAGTCCATCAAAACCTGAAACATTTTAGCAAACCACCCATTTATCTCAAAAATCATGAGAAAGGTGAGAAAGGCCATCCCAATCACTTTCTTTTTGATCCTTCAAGAGATATCAAGCCTGAGCTGATGAAGCACATAACATCAGCACTCGATAAGAACGTACAATACCTGTGGCTGTTAAAAATTGACAAAAATAACAATCCTGTTTTACGAATTGGTTTTGAGCACGAAGTAGATGGTATGAGATATGGTCACCCTACGTTGGTAGATGATGACTCAACTCACCTTGCCATTATTGGCGGCGAACTACTCTATGATCATAAGAACCAATGCTGGAGTATTAATAACTATTCGGGTCGTTATGGCTATCAGGATAGCGACCTCATGTCATCACTTTCTCTAAAACCATCCGACTTGATGGATTTTGTCGCTGATCAATTTGAAAAACATGGAGTTCCCATTAGGAGGACCGTTGATTACTCTGTGTCATTTGGCAAACTCATTAAATTCTTAATAAAAAAGGCATTTACAAAGCAAGCAATTGCCACAATAAGACCTGCCGACGGAGAAAACAAACATCAGTGGGCAGCCAGAGTTTTGAGTGAGTCAGGAGTGACAGAAAACAGGAAATACGCCCAGCGCAGAATGCGAATTGAAGTGAGTCCGGATCAACTTGATTATTTCATTGAACTTCAGGAAATGATTGCCGGGAAAATACCATATGAAGCGCATAGGCCAACCATTGATCTGTTCATACGGGGAAAAAAGCCGATGATCGTACAAAAGCCTGCACACTGGGCGTGTTAGGCGGAGTCGGTCCTGTCTCAGATGCTTATATTATGCAGAGAGCCTTTCAAAACCTTAAAAAGCAGTCTGTTGATATGGATCACATGGTGGTCAATGTATTCTCCTGCCCCCCACCAAGAACGGCAAACGAAATTATTAAGTATGGCAGTAAATATATTAAGAACCTGAGGAGATTTGCTGAACGAAAACATAGTCAGCATGCCATAGCCAGCAATACAGCTCATGTTAATTTCGATAGGATAAAGCTTCTTGGAATAAGACCACTCAAGCACATCGTTCACATGATTGCTGAAAACATTAGACAGGATAGAGCAAAAGGTATTCTTATATTGGGCACAACCCAGGCTCATAGGCATATACTTTATCCGCGTCTGCTGAAAGGAAAAAAGCTAAAAGCTTATTCATTACCCATGGATGATCAAATAAAAATTCAGGACATTATTGATAAAACAAAAATGCTGTCTGGTGATATAGAAAAAGATCACCTGATTGGACTGATCAAAAATGCCATGAATCGTTTAGCCATGAAAGAAAAGAAACCAAGCCACATATTACTGGGCTGTACTGAATTACCCCAGGCTCTTGGAACAAGCGGTATTGAACAAATTAAGCGTGAGTTGGGGGTGACGGTCATTGATACTGAGCTGGAAATCGCTAACCAGCTCAGCAAAATGCTCAGAAAGACACTGGTAAACTGAGTGCTGCAAATTTTTGCGTCAGATGACCATGGACTCGAAGAATAAACTCGGTGACTTATGAAATTTCACCAATAAGTAGCTAATCATATGAAACCCTATATTTCTGGCTACTTAACTGCCTGGAAGATTTCAAGGAGGGCAAACAGATGTTGAATAACTTGTAGAAGTTCAGACCTGACCTGACAGTTACCGATTTTCAAGAGGGTGTCTGTCAGGTCAAATTCAGGCTATGAACTTTTCCTTCCAGATCTCTTTCCC
>OODV01000124.1 GCA_900299555.1 uncultured Endozoicomonas sp. | reverse complement strand
ACCAGTATCGACTCCAGAATAATCAGCTGGGGATCATTATCTTCTGCAAAATGTTCCACTCCAAAGCGGAATCCATTGGCTCCCATCTGAAAATCGAATGCTCCCCGTGGTTCCTGGATAACCGCTCTCCAAAGAAAGTGGATCAGTTCCTGTCGAACATTGCCAACAAGGTACTTCGATGCGCTGAACCCCACTACCCGCTATCCATCTGGCGGTGGATGTACAGGGTTGGAAACCGGATAACGAACTCTCGGAACGAATGACCTGTAAATCACGGAGAATCGCCCAGTTTAACGGGATTGATAAAGCGGAGTTCAATGTCTCGGAAGTCTCCTGCATCTATGATCGTTCCCAGTCTTTTAAGTTTGGCTCTGCGGGTGCCGTTCAAATGGCCATCTACAACAAAACCATTCAGGCCAAAACCATTGATAAGTTCGACTATATGGAACACAAATGGGAACAAAGCACCCAATTAGAAAATGGTTCCAGTGGATATGATCCTGAATCCGATGTCTTCCGGTTTGAGGTACGTTTCCACCATTCCGTGATCCAACAGTTTGCCCTGGGAACCTGCAACAAAGAAACCGGTGAAATCGGCGTTAAAATGAACACCTACTCCGAAGTCATCAAACATATCCAGGCACTCTGGCTATACGGTCTGAAATCTTTCAAACTCAAGTACAACACTAATTACCTCGACCCCATCTGGACAATCCTGCTGGACGATATCGTCTTCAAATACCCTGAGTCCGCCTATAAAGAGAATCTCCACTACAAACGCTACTACAAAAAAGCCACCTCATTCTCCGGCAAAAACTACCAGCTCTACATCGGTAACTTACTGTCTGCCTGTGCACGAAAAGGATTGAAGTTCAAAAAGGTACTGAAAGAACTACAAGCAAGCATCATCTGGACAGACATTGCCGACCACTACGAGAAAAATAACACGACTGAACACCAACTCATTGAGCGACTGAAAAATTCATACCAGGAAAGAATACTGATGGGATACAGCATCTAACCAGCCCTGAAAATGGCGCAGAGAGGGGTTAAACCCCACTCTGCTATTTCTTGGTTGTACGGATCTGCTGCTCAAGTGAGGAGTGATCTTTGAGTAAAACGTGAAGAATTTCCAGAATAGCCACCAATTCTTCGACTTCGGAATTATAACTCTCGCGAATCACCTTGGTGGTGTACTGGCTCAGTTCTGAAATTTCATGACGCTTCTCTTCAAGCTGATTTTTGGTCAAATGAATCAGGGTGCAGAGCATCGAGTTAGTGAGTGTTTTCATGATGTTTACCTCGTTTGCTGAATGTAATTTGTCCAGGAACGACAGATGAAGACGTATCCAAAAAATGTTTTGTCCGAAAAGGCAACAGATTTATTGGACTAAGTCGGGTGTTGTTCAAAATTACAACTATTCAGCAGGAGGTAGGCTTTCAGAATAACCCTGACCAACAGACACAAACCCCTGAAAATAGTCCAAATTGAGGTTGAGCCATAAAATGAAAACGCAGTGCAGAGCCTTTATTACCAGGTGATGAGCTGTAGGTAGAAGACGATGGAAGAACGGTAAAGATTTTCTTTAATTATAAAGCCCTACCTGATACTTTAGTCCGGTTTTTGTAAGCAACGGTTCACATCATCGAACCAGTATTACATCCCAAAAATTGTTGTTGAGCTGTTTGATATATGTGCTCCCTGATGTCAGTAAAAGGCAAAAGTTAAAATCGACGGGCGGTAGCGTGCCTGATGCTCACCACTCACAATCTGCTGTATGAGCATACAGTTCTAGGTTCTGTTGACATAAGGACTTAGCTTTACAATGTCGCCTTTTGCGCGATAT
>OODV01000365.1 GCA_900299555.1 uncultured Endozoicomonas sp. | reverse complement strand
CGAACATTAAGCTCGAAACCCAGAGCAGCATAGACTGCTTGTAGAGTCGGTAATATAAGAGAATTGGCCAGTTCAGAAGTTACACTGGAAATGCTTTATTAATTTCAGAAATAAACTTCTCAAACGTCCGTAATACCTAAGCTCTAAAGCTGAGCATTGAAAGGCATATCGCCATTTGCAATTTGCTCTCCCGACAGCATTGCAATTTGCTCTCCCAATAGCATTGCTCCAGCAATGATCATCCCTGTAATTATTTGGCCTCCAACAATATCCATAGCTGTCATTTTACAAGCAATGGCTCGCTTCTCTGCTGGATCACTGACAAACTGAGTGCTAACACCCATAGCATTTTTAGTTGTAATGAACCCAAAAAAGCTTGTAAGGCTAAGGAAGAGCCCAGCTGTTAATGATTTTTTCACTACTGGATCACTGAAATCTCCACCAAGAAAGCTTTTTGCTGGGAAACCTGCATTGGTTTGAATTACTGCAGAAAGTTCATCGCCTGCCAAAAAACCACCCGTTCCAATACCGACGGCGGCAAGGACGTGAACCGTCGATCTCAAATCAAAGCCTGGGTTTTTTGATGCATGAGATATGATGCCCCCAAGGCTTCTCAAGAGCATTAGCCTGGCTTGTTGGTTACTGTTCCATTGGGTAAAGTCATGCTCAATTAAGGCTGTGGGTATAGGAAGTCCATCAAGAACAGCATTATTGGTTTCATAAAGGCCATTATCATGGTTAGCTGCTTCAAGGTGAGTAACTCCCGGGACGATAAACGTTGTCACCTGGAGCGTTGAACTCTCCACTTGATAAGAGTCATCAGGACTGTTTTCATTGTTCTCCTTACTCAATTCGTAATCCATTAGACGTTGTTCTTTATAGGTAATTATACAATGCAACTTATCGTCACTTTCTATCCAGTATCCTCCTATAGCTTTGGTTTCTGTCTCTATACCATCGGAATTTCTTATGGTTACTATAATAGCCTCATCATTTTTACATAAATGGCAGCCAGGGGCTGGCTCTTTTAGGTTAAGGGTAATCTTTAAAGGGAACTTTAAATCTTCATTGTGATTTGATGAGGCTGGGATAGTCAGTTTGATTGTTTTGTCTGTCTGTGCCTGGAGTTTTATTAACAGGCTCTCTTTGTTTGTTCCTGGCTGCTCTGAAAGGGTCATTCCAGGCAAGCTTCCTACTTTTTTTACCTCCGTGGCTATCTCGTGTGGAAGCTGGTTTTCTTTATTTAGATTAATTGCTACGGTAGCTTCATTTTTAGATGCGCTACTTTCAGCATGAGTTTCTTCGGCAGCTGCATTTTCAGATACGCTACTTGGAGCATTATATGAGGTAGGTACGAGTTGATAGTGACCTGCGGGTAAACGATCCATAAAAAATCCTCAATTAGTTGCTAATAATACGGTTGTGAAAAATTAATTTATGTGTTGTTTTTTATAAGGGGGTGTTTCAAATTACATTGAAAGGCTGATATTAAGTCAGAGTGAGGTGTTGTTTCCTTTTGTTTATTGCGGCCTCCTTTTTGTAATTTTGTAATTTTGTGATTATCTGATTTTTTTACTATTTTGTTTTTAATATACGTGTAACAGTCAATTTGTTTTAGAATAGTCTTAGTCATGAAGTAGTCCTAGCTTTTGAATAAGAATTGGTGCTTTAATGGATTAACAAATTTTCAGGTGATTTTTTCTCCAGCGAACTAACAGCTATACGTTATAGTACGATTATTGTTTAATGTATAAAGTAGTACTGGTTTTGTTGTTAGTTAAAATACATTTTTTTCATTTCAATTAAAGGTTATATTTCATATGTAAAGAGCTATATGTCATCTGTAAAGATGATGTTAATGGGTAATTTGTATTAAGAGAATCAAAATTACTTCATATTTAATTTTTTTATTGTTTTTGGTATCGTTTAATATTTGGCATTTACTTTCCACGTGGGTCTTGAAGCCTTCTCCTTAAAGGATTCTCAGCCTGATCCATCAAAATGATAATTACTTTATCATTAATGTTTAGAGGTCATTTGTCTTACTGTGTAGATGATAATTATTTTCATTTGGAGTGATATGATCAAATAAGGTTTGAAGATCCACTTCATTAATATTGATGCAGATCATTTAAGAATTCTGGCTTTCTGGTTAGGACAAAATCCCAAGAATAAAATTTGTTAACACTTTATATCATAAGTTTGCTTCAGATCATTTTATTGTTCGGTATCCAGCACACTGAGTGACTATCCCCAAATTCTGGCCTGAATCCTGCCTTTTCCTGTGCATCTGTATACGTCACTGCCTGTTTAAAAAGACGGCAGATGAAAGCGGAAAAACGAAGCCCATTAAAAATTTGCACAGAAAAGGCAATAAGGGTGGCAGCCGCTGACTTTCCAAGAAAGCTTGAGAATCTTGAGGATGAGGAGTTTCGACAATGGGTGATATCATGCGTCCTGTCCCTTTGAGGGAAATGCTGGACCGAATCCATGGAGAGTACAAAAGCAGCCAATCCCTCTTTGGTATCCGGGCAGACCTGCTCTTTCGCAAAAAGAATGATCAAAACATCAAGGTCTGTTCAGAAACGGCATCCACTGCTGTAGGACCTGCCGCTGGTCCACACACTCAGCTGGCACAGAACATCATCGCCTCCTGGGCCGCCGGTGGTCGCTTTATCGAGTTGAAAACCGTTCAGATCATGGACACTCTGGAGATCGAAAAGCCCTGTATCGATCCGGAAGATGAGTGTTACAACACCGAGTGGTCCACCGAGTTTACCCTGCCAAAAGCGTACGATGAATACCTGAAAGCCTGGGTGGTTCTCCATGTGCTGGAAGAGATGTTTGATCCGGCAATGGGTTCCAATCGAGAAAAGAGCTTCATCTTTAATATGAGTGTCGGTTACGACCTCAAGGGCATCAAGACCGTGCCCATGCAGACCTTCATTGATAATATGATGGACAGCAGTGGTCATGAGAAGTTTGCTCAGTATCAGGCCGTTGCCCGCGAGTGGCTGAAGAGCGAAGCCGTTCAGGAAACCTTCCAGTGCAAAGACCGGGTGGATTCACTGCTGGCAACCGTTGATCGAATCTCCGGCAAGATTGCCCGCTCCGTTACCCTCTCAACCATGCACGGTTGCCCTCCCCACGAGATCGAAGCGATCTGTCACTACATGATGACAGAAAAGCACATTGATACTTATGTGAAACTGAACCCGACCCTGCTGGGTTTTGCTTATGTCCGTAAGGTTCTGGACGACAGAGGCTTTGGATACATTGGCTTGAAAGAAGAGTCTTTCAGCCATGATCTGCAGATGGAAGATGCGATTCCCATGCTGCACCGGCTGCGCAAAACCGGTGCTGACCTGGGACTGAGCTTTGGGGTCAAGCTCTCGAATACCCTGGGCTGTGTGAACAATCGCGGTCGTCTGCCGGGTGATGAGATGTACATGTCTGGCCGTTCACTCTACCCATTGACCATCAATCTTGCGGCTGTTATCGCCCGCGAATTTGATGGCGAGATACCTATGTCCTACTCCGGTGGTGCCTGGAAAGGTAATGTCGCCGACATCTTCAATACCGGTATCCGTCCAATCACCATGGCGACCGAGATGCTGAAGCCTGGTGGCTATATGCGTCTGCGTGACTGCGCTCTGGCGTTGGAAGAGTGCGACAGCTGGGCTCGTGAAACCGTTGATGTTGCTGCCCTGGAAACACTGGCCGCCAAAGCGTTAACCGCTGATGAGTACACTGAAAAGAACTGGCACGAAACTCCTGTGCGCCAGAAGGCAACCTCACCACTGACCGATTGCACCATTGCTCCCTGTAAGCAGGCGTGCCCCATTGGTCAGGATGCACCTGAGTACATTCAGCTGGTCGCTAATGGTGAATACCAGCAGGCCCTCAGCCTGATTTATGACAAGAACCCGCTGCCAGGTATTACCGGTCATATCTGCGACCATCAGTGCATGTTCAGCTGTTCCCGTAAAGATTACGAAGGTGCTGTTCGTATCCGTGATATGAAGCGGATTGCCATGGAAAAAGGCTGGGATGATTACAAGGCCGCCTGGCAGAAACCTGCTCAGGAGCAGATCGCTCGCTGTGCCGTTATCGGTGCTGGCCCTGCGGGTCTGTCTGCCGCTTATTTCATGGCCCGTGCCGGCTTCCCGGTGGTGGTGTTTGAAAAAGAAACAGATGCCGGCGGTATCATTCGTAATGTCCTGCCCAACTTCCGTATCCCTGCCGAAGTGATTCAGCAAGACATCGATTTTGTCAGAGCCCATGGTGTGCAGTTCGAGTTTGGCTGCGATCCAAAGCTGGATGTACTGGATCTGAAACACAGGGGCTTTGATTATGTCTTCCTGGGTATCGGAGCCGAGAAGGGTAACCGGATGCCACTGGAAGGCGATCGTAGTCGTTTATTGCCATCCCTGCAGTTCCTTCGCCAGTTCAATGAAGCACCAGAAACCATCAAGCTTGGCAAGCGAGTGGTGGTGGTTGGTGGTGGTAATACCGCCATGGACAGTGCGCGCGCTGCCCTGAAAGTACCTGGAGTAGAAGAAGTTCGTGTGTTCTACCGCCGTACTGAAGAGGAAATGCCCGCTGACCGCGAAGAGTATGGTAATGCCGTTAAAGACGGTGCTCGCTTCCAGTTTCTGACCAACCCTGAAAGCATGACGGAAGAAGGTATGCTCACCTGCCGCATCATGAAGCTGGGTGAGCCGGATGCCAGTGGTCGCCGCCGTCCTGTGGCCACCGAAGAAACTTGCACGCTGCCGGTTGATACCATTATTACCGCCATCGGTGAGCAGGCGGATTCCGAACTGCTGAACAAGATGGGTATCCCGCTGGGTACCGATGGCTGGGCTGCTGTTGATCGTCAGACCAAAGAGACTGGCGTCAGCAATGTCTTCCTGATCGGCGATGCTCATACTGGTCCATCCACCGTGGTTCGCTGTATTGATGAAGCCAGAAGAGCAACAGATACCGCCATTGCCCGCAACCAGGCATTGGTCCATCAGAATACTGAAGTGCCTGTGGCTGATGAGAAAGTGATTCGTGCCCGCCGCGGCCTGATTCCCATGAGCTCTGTGCCTGCTGATGATACTGAGGCATTTGCCCGTCAGGAAGGTGAACGCTGCCTCGAATGTAATCACATCTGTAACAAGTGTGTGGATGTCTGTCCGAACCGTGCAAATGTGGCTGTTGAAATTCCGGGCTTTAAAGAGAAGTACCAGATTCTGCACTTGGATGCTTACTGCAACGAATGTGGCAACTGTGCCCAGTTCTGTAACTGGGAAAGCAAGCCTTATAAAGAGAAGTTCACAGTCTTCAGTCTGATGGAGGACTTTGAAAACAGCACCAACAGCGGCTTCCTGGTTCAGGACGATATGGTCTGGCTGCGCAGTGGCGACAAGGTCAACAAGATGTCCATTAATGTGATGGGCGAGTTGAGCGAGATCCCCAGAGGACAGGATGATTTGTGCAGGATCATCAGTCATGTCTACCTGAATAACGCTTATCTGCTGGGTAAGGTCTATCCATAAAGCCCTGCCACAGTAAGGTCACGATAAAAATGACAATGGTCGGGTAACCCTGAGTTATCCGACCTGAGCGAAAGGATAAGTTGTATGCTACTGATAAAAAATGCCACCGCTGTTCAGTTTGAACCTGCCAGAGTCACTGAGGGGGTGGATATTCTGGTGGATGGCAACAAAATTGTGGAAGTCGGCTCTCAGGTGGATCGTGCCAGGGCGACCCGAACCATTGATGCAGCCGGTCGTTTAGTGATGCCGGGTATTGTCTGCAGCCATAACCACTTTTACTCCGGCCTTTCCCGGGGCGTAATGGCTGACATTAAACCCTGTCCTGATTTTGTCAGCACGCTGAAGAACCTCTGGTGGAAAGTGGACCGGGCCATTGATGAAGAGATTCTTTATTATAGTGGCCTGATCTGCTCACTGGATGCCATCAAGGCCGGTTGTACTTCTGTTATTGACCACCATGCTTCTCCCTCCTATATCAAAGGCTCCCTGAATACACTGCGCAAGGCTTTCCTCAAAGCAGGCCTGCGTGGCATGACCTGTTTTGAAACCACTGACCGTAATGGCGGTATTAAAGAGCTTGAAGCCGGTGTTCGGGAGAACATTGAATTTGCCAACCTGGTAAGCAGTGCCAAAGCCAGGGGAGATGAACCTTATCTGGTAGAAGCTCATATTGGTGCCCATGCACCGTTCACGGTTTCCAATGATGGACTGGGCATGTTGTCAGACGCGGTGCGTGAAACCGGTCGAGGCCTGCATATCCATGTTGCAGAAGACAAGTACGATGCAACCTGGAGCCGTCATCACTATGGGCAGGAGCTGATTCAGCGTCTGGACAGCTTTGGCCTGATCAACGACAAAACCCTGATAGGGCACGGCATCTATCTGGCGGATTCTGATATTGAATTACTCAATGAGAAAGATGCCTTCCTGGTGCACAACCCACGTTCCAACATGAATAACCATGTGGGCTATAACGAAAAACTCACGTCTTATAAAAACGTTGCCCTGGGTACCGACGGTATTGGCAGCGATATGTTTGAAGAACTGAAGTTTGCTTTCTTCAAGCACCGTGACGCCGGTGGCCCACTGTGGCCAGACAGTTTCGTTAAGTTCCTTGATAACGGTAACCGCTTGCTGGAAAGAAACTTCGGTGGTCATTTTGGTCGGCTGGAAGCGGGTTATCAGGCGGATCTGGTCATTTACGATTACAACAGCCCAACACCATTGCAGGCAGAAAACCTGCCGGGTCACCTGGCATTTGGAATGAACAGCAGTGGGGTGAGAACCGTTATTGTTGATGGCGCCGTTGTGTTGGAAGACGGTTGTTATCCATTTGATGTCAACGAAATTTATGCCGAAGCACGGAAAGCGGCACGGCGTTTGTGGAAAGGTATGGACAGTCTCAGCTGAAAAATAATCAGTCATAAGCCGGGGGAGAGCCTTTGAGGGTTTCTCCCTCACAACCGGCCTTTGGGGGAAATCATGCTAAATACCGATGTTGACCATTCTTCATTAGAGAAGAATACAGAGTCTCATGATAATTCATTGCTGGAGCGTATCTTCAAACTGAAGAAGCACGGGACAACAGTGAAGATGGAGGCTCTGGCGGGATGCACCACCTTCATCACCATGTGTTATGTGGTATTTGTAGTGCCGGAAATGTTGTCTGCTGCAGGAATGGACAGGGGGGCACTGTTTGTTGCTACCTGTCTGATCTCCGCCATCAGCTGTATTGCCATGGGACTTTACGCTAACTGGCCTGTAGGCCTGGCTCCAGGTATGGGATTGAATGCGTTCTTTGCTTATGCCGTGGTTCTGGGTATGGGCTACTCCTGGGAACAGGCGATGGGTGCCGTATTCTGGGGGGGTATCGGCTTTATGCTGCTGAGTATCTTCAAAGTCCGGGAGTGGATTGTTGACAGCATTCCAAAAGGGCTGCGAATCGGTATTACCGCTGGTATCGGTTTGTTCCTTGCTCTGATTGGACTTAAGTCAGCCGGCATTGTGGTGGCTAACCCCGGAACCATTGTTGGTCTGGGTGATATCACCGGTTTTGCCCAGGTCATGGCGAGCCTCAGCCTGTTCCTCATTCTTGCCCTGAGCTACCGTAATATGAAATCAGCGGTACTGGTCTCTATTGCCGTGGTAACGCTGATCTCTCTCTTTACCGGACAGGTTCAGTTTACCGGTATTGTTTCCCTTCCTCCCAGTATTGAACCCATTTTTGCCAAGCTCGACATTATGGGCTCTCTGAACCCCGATATGATCGGTGTTATCGTGGCTTTCATGTTTGTAAACCTGTTCGATACCACCGGCACGCTGATTGCGGTTGGTGATAAAGCCGGTCTTGCTGATGAAAACGGCAAGATGGAGAACATGAGCAAGGCCATGGTGACTGACGGTACTGCTTCCTGGGTTGGTGCGGTATTTGGTGCTCCTACGGTTACCACTTATGTCGAAAGTGCTTCCGGTGTTGCTGTCGGTGGTCGTACTGGCCTGACTGCAGTATTCATTGGTCTGCTGTTCCTGTTGACACTTTTCCTTTCTCCGCTGGCAGGAATGGTTTCCGGTTACGCAACAGCCGGTGCTTTAATGTATGTAGCCGTTCTGATGACCGGAAGCCTGGGCGCTATGGACTGGTCCGACCTGACCGAAGCAGGTCCTGTTGTGATCACGACCATTATGATGCCGCTGAGCTTCTCCATTGCTAACGGTATTGCCCTGGGCTTTATCGCCTACCCAGTGATCAAGTTGCTGGCCGGACGTGTTAAGGAAGTGAGCATCAGTGTCTGGGCTCTGGCCATTATGTTCGCACTTAAGTTTATTATCTTTGGCATATAAGACAGGCGGCTAATCTCGTTGTCGCATGTTGAGGTTGTTGTGAAATTCTGGCTAAGAGGTTCGCTTTGAGTTTCACAACATCCTATCTTCTCTCCTTCAGTATGTATTGATTTTCCCTTCTCTGTTATACCAACCGTACTTTCTAATTACGCTTACTCTATTGTGCTGGTGATATGGACGCTAATCCTGCGTTGGGATCCCTCGCAATATCAAAGAGCATAAATAGCCCCATTATTACCCGTTCTTCCGCCTTGTTCAGGCGTCCATATCGCCATGCTCATTACGGTAGTCAGAAAGCACGATTGGTATTTTGACTATGTTCGCAGGATTTTGTTTCAGATCTACGTGATTATCAGAATGATGAATCATTCTGATAATCACAGTGTTCATGTAGCGATATTTCCAGGTATTCGGATGGCAACCGTAACAATAGGATGCTGGATTTATCACTGGCTTAAGAGTTTGTGAAAACTTTCCGGAACAGATTTGCCATAAGTCATTTTTTTCTTATTCACTGCTTATCTCCTCATACCAGGGCTACCTTCTGGCCTGAATTATGCTGCGGAAAATAGAGATCCATGATCCTGTAGATATAACTTCCGGTATATAAAAGGCAAACAATATGATCAGGGAATTTTTGCAGCCAGAGACTCTTCAAGAGGCTCTGGCCATGAAAGAGCAGCATGGTGATCAGGCCGTGTATATGGCCAGTGGTGCACGTTTGAATGCTGCGCCGACGAAGACGGATAAAACCATTGCTATCAGTCTTTCCCGTCTTGGTCTGCAGGGTATTGTGCAAACCGATAAAGGATGGGAGCTTGGCGCGTTGACCACTCTTCAGCAGGTCATCGACAGTCCTGAACTGCCTGAGGGCCTGCGGGAAGCTGCAGCTCTGATCTTCAGCCGTAATATGCGTAACCAGATTACTCTCGGTGGTGAAATCGCTGCCAATTTGAAAGCTTGCCAGGTTGTTCCTGCGCTACTGGCCATGGATGCAGAAGTTGAAGTGGCTGAAGGTGGCTGCATGACCGTTGAGGCATGGCAGCAAAAACCCTACGGATTAATCACCAAAGTCATCATCCCTGCCAGTGTGGACTATTGCCGCAGTGAGAAAGTGGTTAAGAGCTGTGCAGGTCTGCCAATCGTCAGCGTATCCCTGGCGGTGAACGTTAAAGATGGCAAGCAGCAATTTGGTATTGCGCTGGCCGGTGTTGCTGAAAAAGCCATTCGACTTCATGACGTAGAAGCCCTGCTTGCTGATCAGGAGCTGCAGGGTCGTGAAGCCATTGAAGAGGCTGTTGGCAAATCAGTCTTCCCTGAAACTGATTTCCTTGGCAGTGCCGAGTACAAGCGTCATCTCAGCAGTGTCCTGGTTGGCCTGCTGGTGGAAGAGTTTAATGGACGGAGTAACTGATCGTGGAAATCGTCTTTACCCTTAATGGCAAGCAGAAAGCGATTCAGGCAGAAGCCGGTGAAAATGTTCAGGTACTGCTGAAGCGTCTGGGCATGCGGGCTGTCCGTAACAGTGATGATGGCTACGGCTTTGCCGGTTCCGATACTATTTTATTGGATGGGTGTTCCGTCAACGCATCCCTGTTGATTGCTGCCCAGCTGGATGGCCGGGAAGTGGTCACGCCTGAATCTCTGAATGAATATGGCAAGTTGAGCCCGGTACAGTCAGCATTGATCGATGCCGGTGTTATTCAGTCCGGCTACAACGATCCTGCACTGGCGTTATTGATTACTGATCTGTTCAAGCGCAGCCCGAACCCTACCAAAGCCGAAATTACTGACGTAATGTCGTCCATCTTCCTGCGTGAGAGTGCTTACCAGCAGGTATTTGATGCGGTCGACATTGCCCGTCAGCGTCTATCAGATCCTGAGTATGTTGCTACCAGTGTGCCTTCCTTTGCCGGAGAGAACCGTCAGGTCGGTAAGCCCGGTGGCAAAGTGGATGCAGCCCGCTCCATCAAGGCTGAACCCTGCTTTGTTGAGGATTTTGTCGCACCGGACGCCTGTGTCCTGAAGATGCTGCGCAGCCCTCATGCCCATGCCTACATTACCCGCATTGATACCAGCGAAGCCGAAGGGATGCCTGGTGTTGTTGCCGTATTTGATCATCGCAACTGCCCAGATGTTTATTACACACCGGGTGGTCAGACCGCACCCGAACCTTCTCCTCTGGATCGTCGTATGTTTGGCCAGAAGGTCCGGCATTACGGTGACCGTGTTGCTGCGGTAGTTGCCGAAACGGAAGAGCAGGCAGAAGCTGCTCTGAAGACCATCAAGGTTGAGTATGAAGTGCTCAAGCCGGTGCTCTCTATTAAGGAGGCCATGGCGGAAGATGCACCTGTCGTTCATAACGGTGTGATCAGCTACAGTGTTGGCGCACCAGATGATCTGGATGAGCAGAACAAAACCTCCGATCTCCGTGATGGCAAGATTCATTTCAATTTCCCTTTTGGTGGCGATCCTAAGAAGAACATTGCTGCCCGTGGACATGGTGAAATCGGTGATATCGAGCAGGGCTTTGCCGAAGCGGATATGATTCTGGAACGGACCTACCAGTCACGCCAGTCTCAACAACTGCCTCCTGAGCAGCACCTCTGCTACACCTATATGGAAGGTGACCGGATTGTTGTCCGTGCAGCTACTCAGGTGCCATGGCATGTCCGTCGCAAGATCGCCATTGTTCTTGGTCTGAAGCAGCATAAGGTGCATGTAATCAAGGAGCGTCTGGGTGGCGGCTTTGGTTCCAAGCAGGATATTCTGGTCGAAGAAGTCTGCGCCTTTGCCACACACACTACTGGTCGTCCTGTTCTGTTCCGTCACACCCGTGAAGAGGAGTTTATTGCGACCTCTACACGGCATGTGGCTGAAATTGATATCAAGATGGGTGCCAAGAAAGACGGTACCATCACCGCGTTTGATGTGAATTTCCGCTTCAATACCGGCCCTTATGGTAACCATGCCCTGACCGTACCCTGTAATGCACCGGCGATCTCTCTGCCACTGTACCCATGCCCTAATGTTCGCTTCAAGGTAGACACTTACTATTCCAATATTGTGCCTACCGGTGCTTACCAGGGATACGGTGGTCCAAAGGGTAACTTCGCTGTACAGATGATTGTGGCTGAAATGGCCGATGCTTTGGGCATTGATCATCTGGAGATGATCGAGAAGAACCGGGTAAGAGAAGGCCAGATGCTGGATCTGCTAGGCAAGGTTGGTGAAGGCAAACTGCCATCCAAAGTGCCCACTGCCTACAGTTGTGCCCTGGGCCCAATCCTTGAGCAGGGTGCCGCCGGATTTGGCTGGGGCACCCCGAAAGAAGAACCGGAAAATCCACACATCAAGATTGGTCGTGGTATTGCCACCATGCAACAGAAGTCCGGTATTCCGGATATTGATCAGGCCAATGCCTGGGTCAAGCTGGCGTCTGATGGCACATTGATTGTTCACTCTGGGGGGGCCGATATCGGTACTGGTCTGGATACGGTGGTTGCCAAGCTGACCGCTGAAGTGCTCTGCACCGAACTGGCTGATATCCATGTAATCTCCGGTGATACTGACCACTGTCTGTTTGATAAGGGTGCTTATGCTTCCAGTGGTACCTGCTTCTCCGGTAATGCCGCTCGTCTGGCCGCAGAGGATCTTTGCAGCAAGGTTCTGAAAGCAGCAGCCCATCTGCTGGAAGAGCCAGTGGAAGAGCTGATTGTGGAATACCCGGGCGTGGTTCGTGGCAGCAAAGGTTCCATCAGCTTCGGAGAAATTGCTCACTATGCCGAAAGTGGTACCGGATGCGGTCAGCTGATGGGGCAGGGCAGCTTTATTACCAGTGAGTTTGCCTTCCCATACGGAGCCAATTTTGCCGAAGTGGCGGTGGATACCCGTACGGGTAAGGTATCGCTGCGCAAGTTCCATGCACTGCTTGATTGCGGCACACCCATCAACCCGGAACTGGCTCTTGGTCAGATCTACGGTGCCAGCATGAGAGCAATTGGTCATACGCTGCAGGAAGCCATTCAGTATGACGACCAGGGGCATGTAGTGAATGCCAACTTTGCCGACTATGGAGCGCCAATGGTTGGTGATCTGCCAGAGGACTTCCAGGCAATACTGGTACCCAGTGATGACCCTGTTGGGCCTTATGGTGCTAAATCTGTATCAGAAATCAGCGTCAATGCAGCAGCGCCCGCCATTGCTTCTGCTATTCATGATGCTACTGGTGTATGGGTCAGAGACTGGCACATCACACCGGAAAAAATGCTTAACGCTTTGAAGGAAGAAGTACTGTAACGCTGACATTTGTTCTGATTAAAGAGGCTTTACCACACAGGCACAGGAAAATTTCAGGTGCCTTTGTGGTAGGCCGTCTTCGACAGAGAATATAGCTAATACCCATTTTATTTCATACCAGCAACAAGCTTATCCAGCGTGTTGACGGGATCGTCTTGCCTGGATTTCGGGAAAACAGCAATGAAGTCGTTTTACGAGATTGAAGATCGGCCTCCACTGGGAACATCACTTGTTCTTGCTCTTCAGCATATGCTGGCTGCCTTTGGTGCCATCATTGCTGTTCCCCTGGTTGTTGGCGGCGTGTTGGGATTACCAGAAAGCACAATGGTCAGTATTGTCAGTGCGGCACTGCTGGTCTCCGGAATAATTACCATTGTTCAGTGTCTGGGGCTTGGGCTTGTGGGTATTCGCATGCCTTGCGTGATGGGTACCAGTTTCACTTTTGTGGCAGTAGCCATTGCCATCGGTCAGGAGCATGGCTTGTCCGGCATTCTGGGATCAGCCCTGGGTGGATCGCTGGTGATGCTTGTTGGCAGTCAGTTCATGGTGCAGGTTAGAAAACTGTTTCCCCCCATTGTATCCGGTACTGTAATTCTGATGATTGGAATATCTCTGGTGCCAGTGGGTACTGACTGGTTTGCCGGAGCTCTGCCGGGCAGTGCCGAATATGGTGCACTGCCTCATTTGATGATTGGCCTGTTAGTGGCTGTGGTGGTTATCACGCTGAACCGCAAAGGATCTGGTCTATTCAAAACCGGTGCCATTGTTATTGGTATGGCTGCGGGTTATTTACTCAGTGTGCTCATGGGGGATGTGGACTTTGCCCCGATCAGCGAAGCCGCATTCGTTCGAATTCCCAGCCTGTTACCGGTAGAGCTGACGTTTCCGATTACCGGTGTGATCAGTATGGGGATTGTCTATCTGGTGACTATCATGGAATCCACTGGGGACTTTCTGGCTCTGAGTGAAGTGAGCCACTGCAAACTCACGGATAAACGACTGTCGCGGGGTATTCTCTGTGATGGGGTTGGCAGTGCTCTGGCTGCAGTGTTTGGTACGACACCCTTCTCTTCCTTCAGTCAGAATGTAGGAATTGTTGCCATAACGGGTGTTGCCAGTCGCTTTGTCGTGGCAATGACGGGTGGCCTGTTAATGATTGCGGGTCTCTTTCCCAAGCTTGCAGCATTGATTGTCACTGTGCCACAACCGGTATTGGGCGGTGCCAGTATTATCATGTTCGGCATGATTATCGCCGCGGGCATTAAAATGCTCTCCAGAGTAGATCTTAATGAACGTAACAGCGTAATTGTTGCTGTCAGCATCACAGCCGGTCTGGCAGTGACTACTCGTCCGGATATTCTTTCAAACCTGCCTTCATTCTTTCAGGTCAGCCTTTCTTCAGGCATCACAACAGGAGCACTGGTTGCGGTGCTGTTGAATCAATTGTTCAAACAGGACGTACCTGAGCCAGAAGAAGTGGAAGAGCCAGAACAAATTGAGCCTGTAAAAAAACAACCTTCTTTTAATACGGAATTAGTTTCCTGAAATTGATGAGATGAGCACTTCCCATGACTTTGATCAGTGCTGCTCAAGTGTGCTCTGGTATGGTGGGAAGTGTTCAGTAAAGGAGTCGTTATGAATACCCTGGATATGACACAACCCCCCGGGCGCTATCCGGTACAGGGTACTGGTCCGGTCGTTAACCATAAGCCGGTTTATCAGAACTCATTGCCCCCATGTAATCACACCTGCCCGGCGGGGAATGATATCCAGGGAGCCTTGGCACTGGCTCAGGAAGGACGCTTCGAGGATGCATGGCGTACCTTCATGAAGAACAACCCGCTGCCGGCAACCCATGGCCGGATCTGCTATCACCCCTGTGAAGGTGGCTGCAGTCGTGTTCATGTAGACGATGGCGTCAGCATTCATTCCATTGAGCGTTTCCTCGGTGATATGGCCATCGAACAGAACTGGCATATGCCTGCACCTAAAAAGGAGACTGGCAAGAAGGTGCTGGTGATTGGAGCTGGTCCATCCGGGCTGACTGCTGCCTATCATCTTCGTCTGCAGGGACATACGGTTGAGATCCGAGAAGCAGCTCCTATTGCTGGTGGCATGATGCAGTTTGGTATTCCAGCCTATCGTTTGCCACGGGAAGTACTTGCAGCGGAAATTGCCCGTATTGAGTCCATGGGGATCTCAATTACCTTGAATCATCGGGTCGAAGATCTGATGGCTGAAAAGCAGGAAGGTCAGTTTGATGCCGTCTATCTGGCAATCGGTGCTCATATTGGAAAACAGGTAGATATTCCCGCCCGCGATGCAGGTAAGGTGCTCGATGCAGTCAGTTTCCTCCGTGAAACCGGCATGGGAGAAAAACCGGTATTGGGTCGTCGGGTCGCAGTATACGGCGGTGGTAATACTGCAATGGATGCTGCAAGAACGGTAAAAAGAATGGGGGTGGATGAAGCAATGATCATCTACCGCCGTGACCGTGATCATATGCCAGCCCACAGTTTTGAAGCCGATGAGGCAGAAGCTGAAGGCGTCAATATTCACTGGTTGAGAACCATTCAGGATATTGAGGGCAGTGATTTCAAAGTCGAAATTATGGAAATTGGCGATGATGGCCGTCCCCGTCCAACCGGTCGTTATGAAACACTGGCTGTTGATTCCCTGATTCTGGCGCTTGGCCAGGATGTGGAGAGAGGCATGCTGGATCGAGTCCCGGGTCTGGAGTTTGATCGCTGGGGTTCACTCACTATTGACGAGAATATGATGACCGGCTGTGAAGGCATCTTTGCCGGTGGTGATATGGTGCCTTCTGATCGTACCGCCACTATTGCGGTTGGTCATGGTAAGAAAGCAGCCCGCTGTATGGGTGACTGGCTGCAGGGAAAAAATATAAGGGAAATCGCAGTAAAGCACCTGGTGGACTACGACGGGTTACATCTTTGGTACCGCACTCAGGCGGATCGTCAACATGAGGATGCACTGTCTCCAGAGCAGCGTAATGATTTCAGTGAAGTAGTCCACGGACTTTCCGAGGCCCAAGTTCGTTTTGAGGCCAGTCGCTGCTTCTCATGCGGTAACTGTTTTGAATGTGATGGCTGCTTTGGGGCCTGTCCTGAAGGGGCTATTACCAAGCTGGGTAAAGGAGAGGGCTACCAGGTTAATCACGATCTCTGTACCGGCTGTCTGGCCTGTTATAACCAGTGCCCATGCCATGCTATTGAGATGCAGGCCGTTCAACAGGAAGTCTCTTTGCCAGCAATGGCTGTTCGTATGGAGGTACGGTGATGTCGCAGCACAATCATTCTAAAGAGCAACCTGTTCGCGTCACCATTGATGGTAATGAGGCTGCAGCTTACGTCGCTTATCGAACTAACGAAGTCTGCGCTATTTATCCGATTACTCCGTCGTCTAATATGGCGGAGCTTGCAGAGCAGTGGGCTGCAGAGGGTATAAAGAATATCTGGGGTGGCAAACCTCATGTTGCCCAGATGCAGAGTGAAGCGGGAGCTGCTGGTGCGGTTCATGGTTCGTTACAGACCGGTGCGTTGACCACCACATTTACAGCATCACAGGGTTTGATGTTGATGTTGCCCAACATGTACAAAATTGCCGGAGAGTTAACGCCTTCGGTGATTTACGTAGCTGCCCGTTCACTGGCGACCCAGGGCTTGTCTATTTTCGGTGATCATCAGGATGTCATGGCAGCACGCAGTACCGGTTATGCGATGCTGTCAGCCAGTTCAGTTCAGGAAGCCCACGACCTTGCTCTGATTGCTCAGGCTGCAACACTGGAATCCCGCATACCCTTCATGCATTTTTTTGATGGTTTCAGAACTTCTCACGAAATCAATAAAATATCTTTACTGCCTGATGGTGTTATTCGGGCAATGATTGATGACAAGCTGGTACATGATCATCGTCGTCGAGCATTGAACCCTGAAAACCCTGTGATTAGGGGGACTGCCCAGAACCCTGATGTTTATTTCCAGGCACGGGAAAGCGCCAGTTCATTCTATGAGAAAACACCGGATATTGTTGAAGCCTGCATGTGGCGGTTTGCTGGGCTGACCGGCCGCCATTATCGTCCGTTCAGCTGGTATGGCCCGAAAAATGCCAAACGGCTGATTGTGTTGATGGGGTCCGGTGCTGAAACCGTCAAAATGACCATGGAAGCGATGAACCGCGAACTGCCTGAAGACGATCAGGTCGCGATGATTCAGGTAAGACTGTATCGACCCTTCTCTGCAGATCGTTTCCTTCATATTTTGCCTGAATCCATTACCAGTATTGCTGTTCTGGACCGTACCAAGGAGCCAGGCGCCAGTGGTGAGCCTCTCTATCAGGATGTGATGACGGTACTCTCAGAAGGTTATATGAATGACCGGATTAAACGCCTGCCGAAGGTAATTGGTGGTCGTTATGGTCTTTCCAGTAAAGAATTCACGCCAGCCATGGTTAAGGCGGTGTATGACGAACTGAGTAAAGAGCAACCGAAAAATCACTTCACCATTGGCATTAACGACGATGTGATGGGCTCCAGTCTGGAGTATGACGACTCCTTTGTGATTGAGGATCCGGAAAGCGTTCGGGCTATGTTCTTTGGCCTGGGTGCGGATGGTACCGTTGGAGCCAATAAGAACTCTGTAAAAATTATTGGCAGTGACCCACAGCTTAATGCCCAGGCCTACTTTGTTTATGACTCTAAAAAGTCTGGTTCTCAAACTATTTCTCACTTGAGGTTTGGTAAGCAGCCCATTGAGGCGCCTTACCTGATTCAATCAGCCAGTTTTGTTGCCTGTCATCAGTTCAATTTCCTCGAACGTACCGATATGCTCAGCAATATTGAGCCAGGCGGTATCTTCCTGCTGAACAGCCCCTTTGGGCCTGATGAGGTATGGTCTAAGTTACCAAGGCGGGTTCAGGAACAACTGATTCAGAAAAAACTGAAGCTACATGTTATTGATGGCTCTGCAGTGGCCAAAGCTGCGGGTATGGGCAACCGCACCAATACCATTATGCAGACCTGCTTCTTTGCATTGTCTGGTGTTCTGCCACGAGATGAGGCCATTGCCCGCATTAAGCATGCTATTGAGAAGACTTACCGCCGTAAGGGGGCTGATGTTGTTGAGCGGAACTTCCGGGCGGTGGATCAGACTCTGGAACATCTCTACTCTGTGAGAATCCCTGCACACATAGAACATGCAGAGATCATTGTAGAAAAACCAGTGGTTTCTGAAGAAGCACCTGAGTTTATTAAAGAAGTCACTAGTCGTATGATTGGTGGTCAGGGTGACCTGATTCCGGTCAGCCAGATTCCAGTGGATGGCACCTGGCCCAGTGGAACTACCCGCTGGGAAAAGCGTAATATTGCCCTGCAGATTCCAGTCTGGGATGAAGAGGTCTGTATTCAGTGTGGTAACTGCAGCATGGTCTGCCCTCACGCAGCTATTCGTGCAAAGTTCTACAATGAAGCCAGTCTGGCCGATGCTCCGGAAGGGTTTAAATCAGCGCCAATCAGTGCCAGAGGCTTCCCGGAAACCCGTTATACCCTGCAGACCTACCCGGAAGACTGTACTGGCTGTGGCCTCTGTGTGGAAGCCTGTCCAGTCCGCAACCCTAAGAAGAGTGGTTCCAGAGCTATCAATATGATGGACAAAGAACCGGTGCTGGAAGAGGAAAAGCAAAGCCTGTCGTTCTTTGAACAACTACCCATCAATGACCGTCGACAAGTTGATTTTTCAACCGTTCGGGGGATTCAGTTCCTTGAGCCTTTGTTTGAATTTTCTGGTGCCTGTAGCGGTTGTGGCGAAACTCCTTACCTTAAACTGATGACTCAGCTGTTCGGTGACCGTTTGCTGGTGGCCAATGCGACTGGTTGCTCCTCTATTTATGGCGGTAACCTGCCCACAACACCCTGGTCAAAAAATGCGGAAGGGCGTGGACCAGCCTGGGCGAACTCGTTGTTTGAAGATAATGCAGAGTTCGGTTTTGGCTTCCGACTGTCCAGTGATCACCAGGCCGAGCAGGCGATGCTGGAGCTGGAGTCATTCCGTGAACAGCTTGGGTCTGAGCTGGTGGATAGCATCATCCATGCACCTCAGGAGAATGACACCGATATTCACAAGCAACGTGAACGACTTAAGTCAGTTCAGGAACAATTGCAGGATGTTCATACACCTGAAGCCCAGAGCCTCAGAGCCGTTATGGACCGGCTGTTAAAACGGGTTGTCTGGATCGTTGGTGGTGATGGCTGGGCTTACGACATCGGTTCTGGAGGTCTCGATCATGTGCTGGCCAGTGGACGCAATGTGAATGTGCTGGTAATGGACACAGAAGTCTATTCCAATACCGGCGGTCAGGCGTCAAAATCAACCCCAATGGGTGCCGTTGCGAAATTTGCCGCTGCTGGTAAGCGCTCGGCCAAGAAAGATGTGGCTCTTCAGGCCATTGCCTATGGCAATGTGTATGTGGCCCGAATTGCCATGGGGGCCAGTCCGCAGCAGGCATTACAGGCAATTCGCGAGGCTGAAGCATGGCCGGGACCTTCACTGGTCATCGCTTATTCTCATTGTATAGCCCACGGTATTAACATGACCCATGGTATGGAGCAGCAGCGATTAGCCGTTCGCTCCGGCCATTGGCCGCTGTTCCGTTACAACCCTGGCCGCACAGATCACCATGAGAATCCATTTATTCTGGACTCTCTGAGACCCAGTGTGCCCCTTACGGACTACATTCGAAATGAAGTGCGCTATCGAGCCCTGAATATTGCCTGTCCTGATGAGGCGGGAGCCATTCTTGAAGAGGCTCAGACGGTGATCAATCGTAAATGGGGTGTCTACGAAGAGATGGCTACTCATAATGCGATGGACTTTGTGCCGGAAAAGGCGTCAGCAGTTCACTAGAAGATTTATTTACTGCAGCAGCTACGGAGATCTTGAATATGATCTCTGTGCTCCTGTGGTGAACCAGGAGTATAGATGATGGATTTGACCACCAAATACATGGGGTTAAGCCTTAAAAATCCGTTAATGGCCGCGGCCAGTCCGTTGACGTCTACTGTTAAAAGTATTCAGCGTCTGGAAAAAGCAGGTATTGCCGCTATTGTTCTGCCATCGTTGTTTGAAGAGCAGATTCGCAGGGAGCAGGAAGAGGAAGAGCGTATAGCCCTTTCCAGAAATGACCTGTTCCCGGAAGCTACCTCTTTTCTGCCTTCCGGGCTGACACTGGAGCGGGGGTCGCAGGCCTATCTGGATACTATCCATAAAGTCAAGGCTGCGGTGGATATTCCGGTGATTGCCAGTCTGAATGGTTGTTCTGAAGGGGGTTGGGTCGACTACGCACGGCAAATCGAACAGGCCGGCGCCGATGGTATTGAACTGCATATTTACTACAACCCACCATCACTGGATATTACCGGAAGACAGGTAGAAGAAGTTTATCTGGATGTTGCAAGACGTGTGAAAGACAGTGTCACCATTCCTGTGGCGCTGAAGGTTGATCCATTCTTCAGTGCTTTTGGCAATATGGCCAGACAGTTTGATGAGATTGGTGTGGATGCACTGGTGATGTTTAACCGGATGCTGCAACCCGATTTTAATCTTAACAATATGCTGGTCGAACCAAGCTGGCCAATTAGCAAGGCTGGTGAAATCGGCATTCCTCTCCGTTGGATCAGTGTTCTTCATGGCAAGGTCAATGCCTCGCTGGCAGCCACTTCTGGTGCCTATGATCATGAAGACATCATAAAGTACCTATTGGGTGGTGCGGATACAGTGATGCTGGCTTCAGCATTGATTCGCAATGGCGCGGACTATGTATCTGTCCTGTTGAAAGGGCTGGAAGTCTGGTTGAAGCAACGGGACTTTGAAGACCTGAATGAGATGCGTGGAATGATGAGCCAGCGCTCTGTTGCCAATCCTGAAGCATTTGAAAGAGCCAATTATATTCGAACTGTAGATGGAGTCCGGAAATAATGACGACAATGGGTTGGTAGATACTAATGCCATGCCAACCCATCCACCATCTGTGGAAATGCAGGTCAAAATCAATAAATAGGGAGAGTGCTCCGGGGAAAGGGGCTGCTCCCGGCAATGATAAAAAGAGGAGCAGACCATTATGATGTTTTCCAATACCGTCAAGGCCATCAGGGGGGCGTTGCTGGATATCCGGCAGGTTGTCACAAACCCTGAGCAGCTTGAGGATAGCCTGCGCTATGTCAGTGATGGTTTGCTGATCATCGATCAGGGTAAGGTTGTCTGGCATGGCCGCTGGGAGGATGGTAAGGATATGCTGCCAGAAGGTCTGCGTATCTGTGATTACCGGGGCAAGCTGGTGGTACCAGGTTTTGTGGATACGCACATCCATTACCCACAAATGGAAATCATTGGTGCTTATGGTGAGCAATTACTGGAGTGGCTGAATACTTATGTTTTCCCGACAGAGCAAAAATACGGTAATAAGCGTTACGCCTCAGAAATGTCGGGTTTGTTTGTGAATGAACTGCTGAAGAACGGTACAACCACTGCAATGGTGTTCTGCAGTGTTCATCCTGAGTCAGTCGATGCTTTGTTTGAAGAGTGTGACCGGCGCAATATGCGTATGATTGCCGGTAAGGTGATGATGGACCGTAATGCTCCAGACGCATTACTGGATACACCAGAAAGCAGTTATCAGGATTCCCGTCGTTTATTGAAGAAATGGCACAAGCGTAATCGTCTGCTTTACGCCATTACACCAAGGTTTGCCCCCACCTCATCACCAGAGCAGTTGGAAAAAGCCATGGCTCTGCGTGAAGAGTTTCCTGATGCTTATGTACAGACACACTTGTCAGAGAATTTGAATGAAATTGAGTGGGTAAAATCCCTGTACCCCGAGCATGATTGTTACCTGAATGTATACAACCACTATCGCCTGACCGGTGAGCGATCTGTATATGCGCACTGTGTTCATCTGACGGACAAGGAATGGAAGGTGATGGAAGAAACCGGATCATCGGTTGCATTCTGTCCGACCTCTAACATGTATCTGGGGAGTGGCCTCTTCAATTATCGGCGGGCAGCTGATAACGGTGTTCGAGTGGGAATGGCCACAGATGTAGGAGCGGGTACTTCTTTCAATATGTTTGAAACACTGAATGAAGCCTACAAGGTTGTGCAGCTGCAAAAAGAAAAACTACCTGCCATTGAAGGGTTCTACCGAGCCACACTGGGTGGTGCTCATTCATTATATCTGGATGATTGCATTGGTAACTTTAATGTTGGTAAAGAAGCAGACTTTGTTGTGCTGGATCCGGTAGCGACCCAGGTTCAACAATTGCGGTGGGATAATTCCAAAGCCCTGGATGAAAAGCTTTTTGTCCTGATGACGCTTGGGGATGATCGAAATATTTATCGTACCTATGTGGATGGTCGTCTGGTCTATTCAAGCACACGATAACAAATCAAAAGATTTGTCGTTCCCATGCAGTCATGGGCGTTAGAAAAATAACCTTTGCTGTTTAAAAACCGGATTAACCCGGTTGTTATCAACCCTTCGCTTTCGTTGCAGTTTCAGGGATTCACCCGATCACTTCTGAAAGCACTCATCATCAAGGTATTACCAGATTATTCGGGAGTAACCCGCTGAGTATGCGTTGATGAAAAAACAAGAGATTAATAAACGACCTAATATTTAATTAAATAACGGAATAAAGTCATGAGAATCGTAATTGCCCTGGGTGGAAACGCAATCCTGCAACGTGGAGAACCACTTGAGTGTGAAATCCAGCGCAGAAACATCCGCAAGGCCGCTGCGGCTATTGCTCGTATTGCCCGCCATCATCAAGTTATTCTCACCCATGGTAATGGGCCTCAGGTTGGCCTGCTGGCATTAATGAATGATGCTTATAAAGGTGTATCACCCTACCCACTGGATGCCCTCGGCGCTCAGACCCAGGGAATGATCGGCTTTATGTTTGAGCAGGAGCTGCGCAACCAGATGCCTGGACATAATATCTGTACGGTATCTACCCAGACGCTGGTCAATCGAAACGACCCTGCTTTTGGTGATCCGGATAAGTTTGTTGGCCCTGTCTATAACCGTGAACAGGCTGATGAGCTTCTGAAGGCTCATGAAGACTGGACCATTAAGGCTGATGGTCAATATTTCCGTCGTGTCGTTGCTTCACCTCTGCCAGAGGAAATTCTTGAGTTGTCTTCATTGCAGCATTTGATCTCTGATGAGGGGATCACGGTTATTTGTGGTGGTGGTGGTGGTGTACCGGTGACCAGAGCTGATGATGGACTGTTGCAGAATGTGGAAGCGGTTATTGATAAAGATCGCTCATCCCGCCTGCTGGCTGAAGGCTTGAAGGCAGATGCTTATCTGATTCTCACCGATGTTCCTGCCGTGGCTACCAACTTTGGCCATCCGGATTCAAAGAATATTCGTTGGTAAGCGCCAATTTAACCTGCGTATATTGCCATTTTATCCTTAAAATGGTTGCTG
>OODV01000402.1 GCA_900299555.1 uncultured Endozoicomonas sp. | reverse complement strand
TGAAGAGGTTTCTGCTAGAAAAGGGCCAGAAACTCGAACATCTGAAGAGAAAACTCACGCCAAGGAGAATATCCCGGCTATGGTCGATAGCCATAAGAAAGTAGATCTTGATTCCTCTAAGCATGAGGGTATTCAGGGGAAAAATCACTTGTTACCAATGGCTAAATCTAATGATGGGCCAGGATATTCAATACCAGGACTCAGAGATTTAGGAAATTATGTCAGTTATTTGCCTTTAGGGATCTCAGGGGCATTTGCAACACTATCGAGCAGTCTTTCAGGTAAGGCACTGGGAGTTCTTGGCCTGGTCGCAAGTCAATCGAAAAGCACTCAGGCAGCTCAATTAGATATTGAGCCAATAACTGAAAAGCCCGATTTACCGCTGGCCAGAGAAAGCTCAGCGCTAACCAGCGAAGAGCTTTATAAGGTAACGGGCCTAAATAAAGATGATATGCTCTGGTTACATGCTCAGGGTTTTACACAAAGCGAAACTCAGGCTATTGCTGAACAAGTCATAGCAATGCTCAAAGCCTATGCGGAGTCGGAGAATGACCAGATCTCACAGGAAAGATCAAAAAGAAATGCACCTGAAGATCTGAGTGATATTTTTAAGTATATAGACACCCATGGCGTGCCAAATACAGCTGAAGAAACTGAGCAGTATCAGAAAGTTGTTGCTGCTCATGAGCAGAAAAGGGTAAGTGAAGCTGCAAAAATTGTCGCCAAGGCCGCCATAGGCGCAGGAGGAGTAACGAAAGAACATCTGATGTCGATTTTTAGACCACAGGAATTTCCTGAGCATACCATCGACATGTTGCACCGGCATATCCCACACACAAAAAACTCAGAGACCCATAAACATGTTGAGCTACTTGATAAATGTGGCTTGATGGAAATGCTAAGCCCTATATTGATGGTCGAAGATGCCATTGAAGATCTTGGTCAGCATATTGCGAATCTGATCAATGCAAAAGGCCTTGCTGAAGATGTTAAATTACAGATGAGGAAGGATTATCTCGATGCTTTTCGAGCAAAGGTTACACAGGACCTAACCACATGGGAAGCATTCTCGATGGGTTTCAGAGAGGGGTTTGCAGGAGGGGTAGCCTCTGCTGCACTCTGGTTTAAAAATATGGATGACGTTAAAGCCGGTGCTTACCGTTCATCAATGTCAGTTGAAGAAATCGAAGGATGGGAGTTAGGAAAGAATATATGGCGCCAGGCGAGCCAGCTTGTACCTGGCGTCGCAGCTATCAACTCGTTTATGGAACTGGAAGCAGCTATTGAGCAAGGCAAAGCGGGCATATGCGATTATTTAAGAACTGGTGTGGTAATTGGAATGACAGCACTGGGAGCGGGAGAAGCAGAGCCAGGACCAAGAATTATTTCAGAAGAGCATCAGGCAATGGTCGATAATCTTGGGACGCATTTTAAAGATGCTTTGTATGAAGCTGGAGTTATCGAAGCTCAGGCAAGGGCTGAAGAGATGGCAGCCGGGACAAGTAACCCATATGAATATAAGATTACTACAACAAATGGTGAGCGCACCGTAAAAATAAGACATTTTGGAAATGAAAGAGAATATACTCTGCGTGCCGAGCATGGCTCAGACGGGCATATTTATGAATTGATTGATAAGAAAACAGGGAAACTCCACCATGGAAAGTTTTATATTAATTTTAGGGGAAACCTTGAGCGTGCAGGCTTAGTGGGTGGATCCCCACTAACAGAAACTGATATAACAGCATTGAAATCAGATGCTCACTATCAACTGGAGCTAAAAGCGGCAAAGTCGAGATTAAAAATTAACATAATTAAGCATACGCTAAACAGTCTTGAAACAAAGCTATCTACCTATCAAAAAGAAATTGAAAGAATACAAAACGATCTCACTACTATTGAGATCAGTAGTGACCCAGCATTAAAAGAAATAAATGAAAACCAGCTACAAACATTAAAAGAAAAAATTGCTAACATTCAGAGAGAATATAATACTGCCAATCAAAGTAAGGTAAGTTATCTAAATAGAAATAGCATAAGTAGCCTGGACTCGCTCACGGCCCAAGAAGAGACAAGAGACTCCGCAAGAGCTGAACTGGTAGAGAAACACAGAGCAAGATCTGAAGAAATTAAAACCCTGCTCGAAAAAGAAATCACTAATCATGACAGTGCAGTTAAAGCAGAACAAGACGCACTTAATGGCTATGGTAAGGCTGTGGAGAATTGGAGAAGAGCAGAAGAAGCCAGCAAAGCAGACCCTAGTAATCCATTTAAATTACAAGAAACCGAAAAACTGAACAAGAAAGTAGAAGAAGCTCGAGCAAATTTCAGCAAATGCCAGGAAAATTTTTATTCAACCAGAAATGAATTAGAAAGAGCAAAGCACCAGCTCGGAGGTGATCCAGTTGAGTTAGAGGAAAGAAGAATAAATGATATGGAAAAGGTAGCAAAAAGTGAGGTTTTAAAAGCAGACACAGAAAAATACTTAATGAAAGAAACCTTCATGTCACGATTTGAAGATGGTGCAAAATCAGAAGCTGGCAAGCATTTTGAACGACTGGCTGAAATTCTTGAAAATTCTGAGATGGACGGAGTCCCCTGGCAGCCAAGAGGTATTCAGCAAATCATGATAGATCAAGGCTATAATATTGGTCGAGGAGTTAGTTTATCCAGATTGGGAACTTCCGAAATTTACAGTGCCCCCACCGTTTTTATCCCAAATGGCGCTATTGAGCTTGAGTTTGTAGTAGATGGCGAGATCAGTCGGTATGCGCCTGAAGCTATGAACAGTTTTGCACTGGTACCCGTTGAGCGATGGCAGCGGATTGTATGTGAACATTTAGATATAGACCCTGAAAACTCAACACTCGTGCGCAGACTTCCTGAAGAAGAAGCTTTATCACAGGGTGGTAAGAAGTCTCGCAAGAGCAAAAATCAATCAGATAATCATGGTCAGAGTGCAGCTAAAAGGACAAAGTCATCAGAAAAAACAGGAGCAGATATAGCGGATGTAGAAAATGATGATCAGGGTATTAATAGTCAACCGGATCAAATAGAGCAAGCAGGTACAAATACAGGTGGATCTGGTTCGGCATTGACTTTGGAGCAGATTGATAAAGCCCGAGGGCAATTATATAGTGAAAGAAACCAGCTAAATAAACTTGAATCTACTATTCAAAATAAACGTCAAAGACTTGAGCAAGCCAAAAAATTCAAATCTGAGCAAGAGGCTTTAGTAAAAAGACTTGAAAAAGACAATAACCCTAATAATAGAGAGAGTAGGAGACTTCAGAAGAAAGCAGCAAATGCCAATATCAGGAGACAGGCAAGGTTGATTCCACAGCTAACTAACGAGATTAAAGACCTTCAGTCTAAATTAGCATCAAGAGATGGTAAACTTCATGAGATCCAGGAAAGGCTTGACGAGCTTAGCATCATGTCAGAAAAACTCCCTAACAGAAACATGAGACCTAAAAGCGTCAAGAATCTTGAATTATTTAATCTTGCCACCGAAAGGAGAATGCTAATTGAAGCAGATACAAAGCTTGCAGAAATAGAGTCCGATATAAATCAGAGAAAGCTGGAAATTGAAAAAAATTATAAAAAAGTTGCCGACATCAACAAAACATTGAAAACCAAGTCAGGGCAAGAAAGAAAATCACTCACTGATGAACGAGCAAAGCTTACTAACACGATCACTAAGAATAGAAGTATAATTACAAAAAAAGATCAAGAAGTTGCACGACTGAAAAACCTTATTTTAAGCCGTGACACTCGGTTAAGAGAAATTGCAGAAAGAGAGGTTGAGCTTGGAAAGACAACTGCGATCAGCCCGGAAAAAATAAAGTCACTTGAAGAAGAAATATCAAAACTATCACATGAGATTAATACACTACGGGAAGAGCGCCTAGAACTTGACAGAATCAAGAGTAAAAGAAAGCTGACAAAAGACGAACAGTTTAGATATAAGAAATCAAGAGATGGAATAGCCAATAAGAATACGCAAATAGAAAACAAGAGGAAAGAAATCAGTAATATTAAGGAAAAGCTGGATTTGATTGCATCGGAAATAGAGGCTGCAGGAAAATCGGTAAGAGAAAAAACATGGGCAAACAAAGAAATATCATTAGCTAATGCTAAGCTTCTAAAAGTTAAAAGAAAAATTGAAACTCTTAAAAAAGAGATTGCAAGACAAAAACGATTAAGAAATTCAACAAGAGCTAATGAATTAAAATCAGAACTGAGAATACTTGAGCAGGAAAAGAGTAATATAGAGATACGTAAGAGAGACATAAGAGGGAAAAAAATTACAGCACCTGATGCAAGTTCAGCTGGAGGTGGATTATCTGCTAGTGCGAACCGTCGTATTCAGCAATCTCAGAGAATGATGTCACTTCAGATAGAGGAGCGAATATCTACAGTCCAAGAAGAGGTTTTGAGAAGTCAGCTTGCATCTGCCCAAAACTCCATGGCGAGGGAGCAGATAATTGACTTGTTAGACGAAGTTCAAATTCAAACTGAGAGAAATGTTATTGAAATTGAAGAAATCATACATCAGCAATTACAGGATGAATCCAGAGAGCTATTATCAATGGAAATGGATGGAGATGGTATTCCAGAGCCAGATTTAAGTGCTTTGGAACGTGAGAGGATAGAGCAATTACAAATTCAGGCAAACAGTCTCGAATCAATAATTCAAAGTCAACAGGGTAATGCTTTTGAGCAGGCAATATCAGACAATGGTTATGAAGGGATATTTTCTTTACCTGAGTCAGCAATACCAGAATTACAAAAAATCATTAACACATTTGTTGATTATACTCAGGAAATATTCTCCACTCTGGACGAAACAGATGTATTTGATAAAGATGATCTTACTCATATTAACCAACGCGTTCAGGAACAGTCTTCTAAATTGACTACAGGAGTTAAAATGGCAGAAGTTGCTAAAAAAGCGATTGATAATGCTATGGAGGCTTTAGAGGAAGCTCGAAACAACTTATTAATAAAAAGGCGTCAATCTCGACAGTCATCATCAGCTATTCAGGCAACTAATATCAGAAAACAGTTAACCATCAGACAGAAAGAGTATGCCAGAATCAGACGTAACTTTCTTACTCAGAAGAGAAAACTTTCAATATCAATGGAAAAAGTTGCCTTGAATATTCAAAGATCCGCAACTGATGTAATGGGTCTCGCTAAAATAGTACAGAAAGATTCAATAAGAAAGTTAGTTACACTGAGTGATGAAATTAGAGGCTTTGTAGCTCAAGATAATGAGTACCAACCCTTCAATATTGACGACAACTCAGGATTTATGGATATTGAATCAGCTAATACTGAACATAATCAGCAAAATCCGGAGCTAACTGATATTCACGAACCTAATACTGATATTGAAAGTAATAATCAATTGCTTAATCAGATTACATCTATTGCTCAAGAGGAAAATAATCAGCAACTTATTGAGGAAGCAAGTACGCTTGAAGAGATAGAGAGAAGCCAAGAGCAGAAGACACTTGAAGAACAACTAAAAACACTTGAGCAAGAGCTTATTTCATTACGAGGTCAGTATGACCAGTTATCTCAACTGTCAAACCCAAGTCAGCAGTTGGCAGCTGATGCAGTCTTTTCAGAAATTGAAGGAAGAGAGACCCAGTGTGAGGTTTCATCATTGGCACATGAAAGCATTGACACATCATTAATACTCAACCTTGAGGGGATACCGACAGAGCTGGTAGATGAAATAACCAAGGCCCGTTATGAGGTTGAAGAAAAATCACGAATTGCTTCAAATTTCAGGCGACAGGCAGAAATTGGACGACGTCAGATGCAGAGTTTGCGTGAGGAAATAACTACAAGCCTTACTGATTTACTAAATAGAGAAACACAGCAGGCTTTGAGATCATTAAGGTCTGATATTTCCATGTCAGCAATGGATGACTCTACACTTTCTCAAACAATTGATAGTTCCATTAATCTATTTAATCAGGAGCTTAATAAAAAACTTAATAGAGAGAAACTGGCAAATGACTTTAAGCTATCCATAAAAACGTCTGTAATGAATCTCATAGAGGAACAACGTAAACAGGCAGATTCAGGTCGTGACGCAGCCATTGCCCGATATCAAAAAGTCCAAGAAGAATTTATTCAACGGTATCTGTCTGAGTCTACAAACCCACAAGCTGCAAGCGTAGAGGCAAAACATATTGCACAGGATGCTATAAACCTAATGAAAGCAGAGTTACTAAGACAGAACATTGAGACTGAGCGACAGATTCTTGAAGCAGAAAATCAGCGTACTGAACATGAAAAAATCTTGGAAATGAAGTCCAGCTATCCAGATTTAATTAAACAATCCTTGACTACACTCCAAGAAGCAGCTGAAAAACTAAAAGAAGCGAAACGAAAGAAATAAGATCACTGCTAAAATGGAGTAGTTCAGACTTAATCTGACATTTCTTTTCAAAAAAAGAAAAGGGTTACCGATTTAGAAAGAAGGTGAGTTCACTGAAATCTAAATCATTAAAGGTGACCCTTATGCAGCAATTCCCACTGAAGTGATTCGAGATAACAGCACCAAGGCTTCCAGCCAGTT
>OODV01000214.1 GCA_900299555.1 uncultured Endozoicomonas sp. | reverse complement strand
CAAGATCAATAGACATTCATGATAAGGTTATCGGGGAGTTTATCTCCCGAAACCATTATCAACAGTTTTGATACATCACCTTTCAGGACACGTCTGAAGATATTGGCTCGACGATCTATTTGCTTTTCAAGGTCAGAAGAAGTTCACGATAAGTAATCGGAGAATTTATCTACTGAGAGCATTATCAACTCCTCTGAACCTCCACCGTTTTTTTGAACTTATTTCTATATTAATAAAAAAATGAAAATAATATTTGTTTTTATCTATGCTTTTTTATTGTTATTGCTTTGAATTTAATTAATGATTTTTTCATTTTATCGTTTCTATTAATAAAGTCATTATATTTTCATCATTTGTAATGATGGCTTAAATGCTCTTTATTTATTTTTCCCGCAGAGTAGTATTGATAGTCAGGAAGGTCTTGTAATAAAAAATAAGGGGAGCGCTATAATGAATATCTCCAAAATAAAGTTGAGCCTTTTAATATTCTCTTCTGTATTGGCAGGCTGTTCTGCTACGCCTGGTGCCTTACAACTGGCGAATGAAAACCATTGGGAAATGCTAGGTTATCAAGATGGGCATGCTGGTAATCCGCAGCGAACAGCTGATGAATTGAGCATATTGAGTATAGTTACGGATAAAGCTATCAGCGAATATTACTCGGGTTATTTAACCGGTCTTGATTATTTTTGTGATACTGACAATGCGTTCTTGGAAGGCGCAACTGGACGGCGCTATGAAGGTCAGTGTCAGAATCGACCGAATGAAAATGATTATATCGCCTTATGGAGAGAGGGTGTTGGTCAGTACGAGTTTGAAGTGCTAAATCAGATGTGGCAGGAAACCGAGAATGACCGCTACGATGACATGATGCAGGAAGATACTCAGCTTATGAATTAATTGTCTACGAAAGTCTTCAAGCTCTTACGGCACCCAATTGGTGCCGTATTTATGAGGTCAATAGTAATGGTCGTGTCAGAGAGACAATATGAGTTGTCTGGGTAAATTCTTTATGTTCTCGACCTATGTACGGGACAAAACATATAGCAAGTCCGTGAACACTACTGGATCTTTTTTT
>OODV01000401.1 GCA_900299555.1 uncultured Endozoicomonas sp. | reverse complement strand
AGTAATCGGAGAATTTATCTACCGAGAGCACTATCAACTCCTCTGAACCTCCACCCAGTTGTTTTATCTGGCTTTTAATGCTTTTTATCATAAATTGATTATTTTGTTGGTTTTTTAGTCTAGATTGAAAATAGTGTTGTTCGTATTCTTTTTAAGAACTTGTCATAAAAATAATATTTAGTGGATGCTATCGTTGGCTTTATTCAAGAGTTTAAAATATCAGAAAATTAAAGGATTCACACTGATTGAGCTCATGATAACGGTGTTGCTGATAGCAATTATGGTTAATATGGTTGTCCCTCTGGGTTATTTGGCAGAGCAATTCAAATTGGATTATTACATTCAAAAATTGTATTCAAGCATAAACATTGCGAGGAGTGAAGCAATAAAAAGATCAGAAACAATCAGTATATGTCGCTCTATGACAGGTGTGTCCTGTGACTCTGGTGTTAATTGGGCTGCTGGATGGGTAGTCTTCGAAAATCCTAACAATAACAATACAATAGATTCTGGTGAAGAAATTATCAGGGTTTACAGTGGGGTTGGTAGTCCTGTGAATATCAGCTGGACAGGAGGTTCAAGGGTTACCTTTATCCCAAGAGGAAGTTCAGTTACTCCTGGCAGTTTTAAATTATGCGCAGTGCCTTCGAGAAAAAAACCTGAAAAAATAGTGAGTATTTCTTCAGCTGGGCTTATCCGAAAATTGGATGGTGGAAATTGCCCATGAATAATGAAGGCTTGACACAAAATCTCAAACACAAAAAGAAGAGAAATCCAGGTTCATACTTCAATTATATTCGAGAATGTGGGATTGGATTGATTGAGGTTATGATCGGTGTGCTAATTTTTGTTGGTGGTGTCACGGCTATTGTTGGCATGCAGGGACGTGCTTTAAAAGTAAATCATGACAGTGTTCAGCGGTCTCATGCGATATGGATTGCAAATGCAGCATCAGAGTTAATACAGGCCAATATTGCAGGGCTTGATGCGGGAACGTATCAGACTGTCTCTACAGCAACACGAAATATCGATACATTTTGCGCTTCATCACCTGTGTCATGTATTGGCCATAGCTGTTCTGCAGCTGAAATGGCAGAGTACGATATTTATCATCTCATGTGCAGAGACGGTTCTCCACTACCTGATATGATTGGAGCTGAAATTGATATTGAGTGCCTGGGAACATGCTCTTCCGGTGATATCGTTCAAGTCAGTGTTTCATGGGATTCAAGAGGTGCTGCAGGAGGTGTTTTTTCATCTCGGCAAAAAGTCAATCTTTCTTTCGGGAGAGAGTGAATTAAAAGGGCTGAATAAATGGAAAGACAACTGGGTTTTAGCCTAATTGAAATGATGCTATCCATGGTCCTCGGTTTGATTGTAGCGGGTAGTGTCTTGCAATTAGCTGTAAATAATAATCGCTCAACAAAAACAAACGAATATCTCTCTCTCGTACAACAGAGTGGCCGTCATGCACTTTATGTTTTAAGTAGTGATCTTCGTATGGCAGGTTATAAATCAAATCATAGTGGATCAGCAATCATGCCATTTTATTTAGGCTCCTGTGAAGGTGATTCAGTATGTACAACAGACGGTGGTGGTATAAACAATGATAGAATTGCAGTGCAGTATGAACCTGCGAATAGTTTCGATTGTACAGGTGACCCTGTTATCACAGCCGGTTCTATAATTGCGAATGTCTATTTCATTGATTTAGATCGCTCTCATGAAAACATTTATGCATTATTTTGCCGAAGTTATGATGTTTTATCTGAAATGCCAAGAGGCGATGCCATCCCTCTTGTTCATGGTGTTGAAAAATTACAAATATTATATGGTCTGACAACAACTGGATCAGACAATGTCAATCAATATATGACTGCATCATCAATCGTTGACTGGAGTGATGTCAAAAGTGTTCGTATTGCCTTTCTTGTAGGTTCTGGTTTTGAATCAAAGTTTATGGATGTAAGAACAAGAAAGTACAACCTTTTAGAAAGTGGAGATCAGGTATTTACCGACAATATTCCAAGATTTCCATTCAGTACTGCTATTCATTTAAATAATTCTGGTATCTAAATAATGATGATAATGGCAGTTAAAAAAAGACAGAATGGATCATTCTTATTGATTACAATGATATCTATTCTAATTATGCTTTTCTCTGGTTTGTTTGTTATGGAAATGGCTATTATGGAAGAAAAAAAGTCAGGTAATGAACAAAGAGCAATGGAGGTATATCAGGTTGCTCATAGTGAGTTGGAAGCTCAAGTTAAGTATTTAGAAAAGAATCCAATTAATTTTTACAATGCTTTATCAAGTGACCAAGATCTCACAAGCACACTTTACCCATCAGGTTGTGGACCCACCAGTAAGTTTTGCCAAACTGTCAAATTGAGGTATGTATCAGAAGCTCCGCCTCCTCCGGGCTACAGTACAGGTAAATATATTAGCCTTGTTTACGAAATCGATAGCATGGCTCAAAACGTTAGTACCGGAGCTAGCTCAAGCCAGACTCTTGGTGTCATTTATATCAGTCCTGTTCCGGGAGGATAGCTGTGTTCAAACATATCATTGGCTTTTTCTTTATGTTTGTAATTTTACTTGGTTATGGATATGAATCTAAAGCATTTGAGACTTATGAGCATGGTGCTCAGTTTGTAAGAATTGAAGTTAAATTTCAATCCAAAAATCGTGGACTAATTTGGGGTTATGAATGTGAGCAATGTGAGCCAAGGCGATTAATGTTTGATAAGCGCTTGACTGTTGAAACAGGAAAAAAAATTACTGACGTAAAAAGTCTAAAAGAACTTGATGGTAAGCCAGTACTAGTAAACTGGATTCCAAATACAAGGTTGGTAATAAGAGTCCTTCCCTGGGAATATTAGCTTGCGATGAGGGATGATTATGAGAACTCCATATGCCTTTCTATTGTTGATATTGAGCACACTGTCAAATTCTTTATTATCTGATGATACTGAACTTTTTGTTTCAGTACTTCCTGAAGCAGCTCAGCCAAATGTAATGATTGTAATGGATACATCAGGAAGTATGTGTGCTGTTCCTCCATCCAGCTGGATTCGCCCCTGCAGCGTAGCAAATACGAGAGATAAAATTGCCCGTTCTGCGATCAGTCAGTTTCTGCAAACAGTCGAAAATATTAATATAAGCCTCATGGCATTTAATAATTATCCTCCTGTTGGAGGAGCCTCTGGAGGGAGTGTTGTTTTTGCATCAGAAAATATTTCTACAGCTCGGTCATCAGCGATTAATGCAGTAGAAAACGAGGTTATTGCAAGTTGGCAAGCTGCGACACCTCTAACTGAAACTTTACATGAGGCTTATCTGTATTTCTCTGGAAAGACACCAAAATATGGAAATAGTCCAACTTTTTTATACCCGGATCAAAAGAGCGTTCCTGAGTCAATGAGTGCTGGGAAATATATATCTCCAATCAATTATCAATGTCAAAAAAGTAATATCATTGTTTTTACTGATGGCGCTCCGGGTGGGGATGACCGTTCCGATGTTGATGTTAGAAATTTTATTTCATCACGTTCTCTACCTCCTCCATTGAGTAAAGATTGTCGCTATACGCGAAACCCATCAACATCTTGTTTCGATGAAATGGCGTGGTATCTACAAAACAGCGATATAAATGAATCTATCCCTGATAACCAAAATATAAATGTTTACACTATTGCTGGATTTGGTGCAGCTCCTCCAGCGCTTCTCACATCTGCAGCAAATCATGGAGGAGGTAAATATTACGATGTTTCCAACTCTGATGATCTTGTAGATGCATTGACAGAGATAGTTCTGGAGGTGAAATCTGAGGGTGCAACTTTTACAGCCCCGGCATCTTCCACAAGTGCTTTTAACTCTCTAGAAGCTTCGGATGATGTATTTTATATTCTTTTTGAGCCTGAGGCAGGACCTGGGTGGCGAGGGAATTTAAAAAAATATCGCCTTGGGGATGACAAGCAGATCTATGATGCTAATGGTAATCTTGCTATTGATCCAGAAACAGGTTTTTTTTCAGAAAAAGCACAGAGCTTTTGGAGTAGTAGCGTTGATGGAAAATCAGTTGATATAGGAGGGATGGCTGAAAAATTGAATCAAAATAGGCCAGTTTTTACAAACACAACAGGAGATAAAAATGAAAATCTAGCTATTTTTTCAAATAAGTTACATGAAAGTAATTCAAATATAACTCTAGCAATGCTTGGAGCTACCGACAATTCAGAGAGGGATAGTATCCTTCGTTGGGCACGTGGAGTGGATATTGATGATGAAGATAGTGATGGTGTCACAAGTGATGATAGAACAAGTATAGGAGATCCTCTGCATACGCAGCCGATAATACTTACTTATTACAAAGATTCAACAACATTGACTACCGATAAAACTGTTTTTTTTTCCACCAATGACGGTTTTCTTCACGCAGTAAACTCAGATAATGGTGCCACAGAATTCTCCTTTATTCCAAAAGAGCTTTTGGATAACCTTAAAGTATATAGAAACGGTTATGTTTCTGGTGGTCCTGTGAAAGCTTATGGGCTTGATGGTCAAATGACAGCCTGGATAAATGATGTTAATGGTGATGGTGATGTTTTATCATCTAATAATGGTTTGGCTGATAATGGAGAACATATTTATTTATACTTAACTATGCGCCGTGGGGGGAATAATATCTATGCTCTTGATATTACCGATCGATCACAGCCTGTTTTAAAATGGATTATCAAAGGAGATATTGATAATAATCATGTTACAGATCCATATGGAGATTTTGGGCGCTTAGGTCAATCTTGGTCACGGCCTATGTTTACAAATGTGATCTGGAAAGGAAAAAAGAAACCTGTACTTTTCTTTTCAGGGGGATATGATGTTTCAGTAGATGATGATTTGACCATAGAGACTGCTAATATTGGTAATGCTGTATTTATGGTTGATGCTGAAACTGGTCAGATGCTTTGGAGAGCATCGAATAATAATTCTGACCTTAATATTACTGATTTGACATACAGCCTCCCATCAAATCTTACTCTTTTTGATTTAGATCAGGATGGTATTTCTGAAGTTCTGTTTGGTTCAGATAGTGGAGGTCAGCTGTTCAGAATAGATATTAACTCATCGAATACTGGGGCAAGTAATTTTGCATCAGGTGGTATTATTGCAAAATTGTCTGGGTCTGGTGTGGGAGACGCAAGACGTTTTTTTGAGGCTGTAGATGTATCTCTCAGTAAAGATAGAAGCTACCTCAATCTTGCTATTGGTAGTGGCTTCAGATCCTCTCCCTTAAGCACATATGTTAATGATCGTGTTTACGTAATTAGGGATCCTCATGTATCAAAAGCACCAACAAGCTACCGTTATTCAGTAGGTTCCATAATTACTGAATCTTCACTTTATGATGCTACTAGTAATTTGATTCAAGATGGTACTACAAGTCAGCAGAATAGTGCACTTTCTTCTCTAGATAGCGGTAATGGATGGTATTTGAGGCTTGAAGATGCGGGTGAAAAGATTCTCAGCAAAGTAACGGTGTTTCAGGGAATCCTCTTTTTTACGTCTTTTGTTCCAAGAACTGCAGCGTCTACAAACTGTGCGCCAGGTTCGGGAAATAACTATCTTTATGGTGTTAATATTGAGAATGGAGCAGCAATATTTAATTTTGACACACTTGGTGATTCAAGTGACCTCGATAAGACGGATCGTCGTAAAGCTCTGAAAAATACTACTATTGCCCCTGCACCCACTATTCTTGTTAAGGGTAATGAAGGCGCTGAAATATGTGTTGGTACTGAATGCTTCAATAATATTCTTAAATATCTTGGGCCGATACCTGCAATAAGGAAGTTCTGGAGAGAAAATCGATGAAATATCATTTAGGTTTCAATTTGATAGAGCTTATGATTACGCTGGTCATTATTGGCCTTCTGACCTCTATTCTTTTACCAAGTTATAATGAATATGTGTTGCAGTCCCGTCGTAGTGAGGGCATTGCTATGTTGATGGAGGTTATGCAACATCAGGAACGTTTTTTTACTGAACAAATTACTTATTCATCAGATTTAAGTGCTTTGGGGCTTACTGTTCCTGTCTCATCAAAAAATGAGCACTATATCATATCTGCATCCAGGTGTGGGTCTACAGCTATAAACCGATGTGTTCAACTCACTGCTACTCCCCAGGGAATTCAGGCAGGAGATGGTAATATTATGCTAAATAGTCTTGGAGAAAGGTCTCCTAATAATTATTGGAAATAATGAAGTGCTTATAGTTTTCCAGACCCACAAGCACGGGTAATATCCAGGGCTTAGGGACTGTTCCAAAATAACTTCCCCATTTCACTCTGATTCTGGAGCAATTGTGTAATTTCAGTTTGGTAGTAGCTTATCGAACTGGATGGTCATTTTTTCTTTAAAATCGGCTGCCTACATCCGGCCAGACTCAAAAATTCTGTCTGGCTCTTATTGAGTTCCGGACAGCTACCTAACCAACAAACTGATCAATGGTTGCAGCAGTCCTTTACCTCGTAATTTGACATTATGTACAAATTCGAAGAACCCTAAATACAGCGGCAAACTTTCCTGAGAGATCGCACGATGTAGTCTGAGCCAGGAGCGTAGCAGAGACCAGAAACCCTCCATCGTATTTACGTGAACCTCATAGATTCCGTCTCCGTTATCATCTCTGGC
>OODV01000339.1 GCA_900299555.1 uncultured Endozoicomonas sp. | reverse complement strand
AGGCGGTTCTTTTTCTGGCTGTGCTGTCGGTGGATGCGACAGGCAGGCGCGTTCTCTGAACAACGCTCAAGGATCAGGTCATCGAGAATAACGGGAACCGGTTCCTCTTCAGGTGCTTTGGAACTGACTAACAGTGTCAGTTGATGAGCAAGATTTCGCCAACGCCAGCACCCGAAGGCAACCCAATGATGATAGCTGCTCCAGACTTTATCGTACTGGATGGCAAGCAGAGCCTGAGTCAGGAACCCCTCACCGGAGAGCATGCTACCAATGAGCAATTCGCAAAACACTGGTGCAGCTTTCGCAGAAACAGCTCTGGTAAGGAAAGTAATATAGAACGAAAGTTCTTTTAATATTTTTGTTTGTTCTAAAGAGTACATCACAACCGCCTGGATTTATTATGTGTGACGGTTGGTTTAACTCATATAAAAATTAAATCGAATGTACCAGTGAAGCTCTAAAGCTGAGTACAGTTGCTTCCAGGAGATAAACGTCAACAGCCCGAGATAGATTTTGCATTGGTCAGTACATTAGCTGATTCCGACTCACAGGGTGATGTACAGTTTGTTCAGCTAATGCCTGAGGATAAAGTTGCACCGCTGGATGTGGTGAGCACTGCCAGTGTTGAACCTGATTATGGGCTGGATATTGGACTGTTTACCGACAGCAACACGGACTATGGAAAGGTATATGGCTTCGGTGAGCAGCCGTTTGGTAATCCAAATCTTGAGTATGGTACTCAAGCACCTTTTCATATGGGCTTCTATCATGAATCACCCATTGTCTACGCCTTTGGGGGCTTTCTTAAACGAACATACCCGGAATATCGAATTCAGCTCTATAAACAACTTTCCGAGTTTGCCTTCGCTCAAGGGCATGATTACTGGGGATGGCGCTTTATGGGGTGGGGGCTTCATTATATTGGAGATTTTTCCAATCCATACCATGTGATGCCAGTGCCGGGAAACAGTACCATGAAAACCCTCTGGATTGGGTTGAAGAATATCATGGGTTTCCCTGAAGGGCAGAATAACGCGATTCAACTGGCATCGAATCGGCATACGGTGCTTGAAGATTTTCAAAGTCTGGTGGTGAGCCAGGCTTATGAAGAGAAAAATATTCAGCATCCAACCATTCAGGCCCTGACAAGGCAAAAGCCGGCCAGAGTTTATGAGGATAGCCATATTGTGACGGTAATTTCACAGCAGGCCTATGATAAAGCCCATGATATTCATGAAGTACTTGAACAGACCATGCCTGAACAATATGTGAATGACCCAGCAGTGGAATACTCAGAATTGAATGTTAAAGCTTCGCTGCAGGAAACGGTGTTAAAGACATCTGGGGAAGATGGTTTTCACAAGCTGATTAGCATTATTACGGATTTATTGGGTGGGTTTTCTGAGAATGGCGCCTCCTATGTTGAAGGGATATTAATCACAAATAACCCAGAGAGTGTCAGCTCTTCTTAAATCCGCAGATTTTATTTAACAGCTCTCTGGGGTTTTGCATATTGATAATGTCTGCAGCAGTAAAGCGGCAGGCCTCAGTCGTCGTCAGGTAAGTCGAGGTCGGCCATTAAGGCTCCGATAAAGCTGGTTTTATCTGTGAAGTAATTGTCAATCACTATGGATGACAGAAACTTGATGAGTCTATGGTCGGCGATGCTTGGCTTGCTAACAGTCAAAAACCACTCATTGTCACTGTTAACGGATTTTTTTAGCGTCGCAACACCAACTGTAGAGGCTTCGGCAGAATAGATTTGCAGTTCCTTGTTCTTCAGATCAAGAGTTGCTGCGGCAAGAGTTTGCTGATCACTGTCTTGAAGGTAAAGCTTCGCATCTTTCATCGTGACGGGGGTTGTTAAAATGTATCCTAGAGACTGACCGTTAGAGCCCCGTACATGGTAGCTGTGCCAGTATATATCCGGCATCACGGGTACATAGCTTGACCAGGTGAATTCAGTGGTTGCATCCCAAGTACCATCATTCTTGTAGAGGTCGTAGGTACCAAATACTCTGAGGGTGCGTTTCTTCAAGGTATTGTCGATGCCATTCTGTGAATCTTCAAACTGATAGTCGTATCCCAATAGACCACTGTCCGTTGTAATTCGGATACTGTATGGCTGTGTGACAGCCAAATGGCCATCAGTTTCTATCAATACGGGATCCTTAGCAGCGGGGAGGCTGATCTCTGGTTCTGAAGCAACATTGATGCTCTCTTCTGCTTCAAAATTTTGGGCTAACACGCTTGTGGAAAGTGATATCAGTGCCATGTAGATAAAATTCGTGAATAAATTTCTCATTGCGATCCTATTCTCAGAATACACAGGAATTTCGACCGATTCTTAGTCAATTGGTTCCTTTATATAGTGGAGGGGGCTGTAGGCATGCTATGAGATCGTACTGCTGTGTTGCTCTGAGTCAGCTTGTTTTTGAAGTTGTTCAAAAAATAAACAATTGGCTGTATTTCTTGAAAACTCTGGCGGTCAGGATGTTATCCACAGGTCATTCAGTGGTTTGATCAATGAAACTGTTGATGACTAAACATTGAGCTATATGAGTATCGATTTATATTCGATCTGGAGTCATAGTTAGCAATAAGCCCGGTTGATACCGGGCTTATTTTTCCAGAGGCTTTATCTGAAGGAGATGTAAACTATTCGGTTGATGAGTCGTCAGTGACGGGTTTCGCTGGCAGGTAAAATATTCGGGTGATCCAGCCAGTCTTCCGGGTTGTCATCAACTGTGTCTATTGCTTCTGCTTCTTCAAGTTCTCCACGGGTAGCCAGTACCGCCAGTTCTTTAGCAAACTTCTGGAGCAGGTTAATAACATCATCTTTATGGTTATTCAGGGTTTCATCAATTTCAATACTGAATAGTGGTGAAGCATCATCTTGATAATCTTCTTCTTCGTCTTCCTTGCGAATGAGTACCATATGCAGACCGGCAAATTCATCATCGCTTACTTCGGCCAGCTTAAAGGTAATGGACTGTGCTTCTCGAAGAATAGACAGCAGTTTCAGGGCTTCGGCAGCACTAAGATCTCCGGCATCCACACGGGCTTCTACATACTCTCTGGCAGACAGACCAGAGTCAATGTAGTTGTCTACCAGATCCTGAATACTCTTGTACTTGTTTTGGCTCATAGACCCTCCTGACAGCTATTTTAGCTGATGCCTGACAAGGATGTGTGTCAGACGCCAAGGCCAGATTCACCAGAGATAACTCTGATTCCTGTTTTTCAGTGTACCTGATTAGGGATGAATGTATAGGGGTTAGTACTGATGAAGTTGGAGTGAGATAACTATAGTCTCATGGTCGAAGTGGCTGGATGCTTTGGTGCCCAACTGTTTTGTTTTTCATATACTGATTTTGAGGCACTTTTTACAAACGCATGAACTTGTACAGACTGAACCTGAATCTATTGCCTGGCCTCAAAGCGTTGCTGGATACACAAAGTGTTTCACTGGCTGCCAAGCAGATTCACGTGACCCAATCGGCCATGAGCCGGACACTGGCACAGCTACGCGAAGCGTTGAATGACCCGATTCTTGTCAGGCAGGGTAATCGGATATTTCTATCCGAAAAGGCTCTGGCATTGAAAGATGATGTGAATCGCGTAGTCACCGAAGCCAGTACGATATTTGAAAATCAGCAGTTTGATCCCTGGATTACGGAAAAAAACTTCACAATTGCCGGGACTTACATTGTTCTGGAGCAGATATTACCGCAGATTCTGCACCAGTTCTGGAAGCAGGCACCGAATTTTAACTTTGAACTATTACAGTTCAGCCCTCAGCTGGATAAAAAGCTGGAAGCAGGGCAGGTGGATCTGGTTTTGGGATATGTGGGAAAACCACCGTCTGGTTTCAGCTATGTCCCGTTAATGGAAGATACGATCTGTGCACTGGTAAATGAAGATCACCCTATTGGAGAAGGTGCTATTTCTGTTGAAGATCTTGAGCATTACTCTGTGATCCGCCACTCTTCATGGATGGGAAGCCCGCACTTTATCAGGGACTACCTGGAGGGGTTGAGTGAAAACATACGGGTTGCCGCCAAGACGCCTAATCTACCTATTGGTTTGCAACTGGTGAAGGATACTAACCATATTCTGGTCACCATGGAAAAAGCTGCTCAGTCCAATATCTATGTTCAAAATATGAATATGAAGGCATTGCCAGGCAAGCCTCCCAAGGTCAAGTACTACGTGGTCTGGCCTGAATACTGGGAGCACAATCGTGCTCATCGCTGGTTCAGGGAGTTCATTATCAACCGCTTTCGTCTCAAGCTGAAGGAGATGGATAGGCAGAATGCGTTTATCAATGAAGGAATGGTGTCTCAATACGCATAGGCTCTATATTTGAGTATGAGCGGTTGTCGAACACACGGGGTGATTGATGATTGAAGTCCTTTATCTTATTGTCTTGAATAATAATGTTTTGTGATCTCAGGCGAATTAGTAAATTTTTCTGTTAGGCTCATCTGAAGTAGTTGACTATATGGAGGGGGCTATTTTAATCGCTCCTCTATTATCCAGCCTTGAGCAGCTTATTTTCATGTCTGTATAGACTGAGAAAGTTGGGTTTATGATGAAAATATTCTATAAATAAGTTCTTCGGTTTATAAGGGGGTGGAAAAAAATAAAAAGAAAAACTACTTTCTGGTATTGAGTTTTTGAATAAAAGTTTATTTTTAGAGGTTGATAAAAATATCAGCATAGACAGGTATGATAGACAATTAGCGATCATAATATCTTATAGCTAATGCTTTCGGTGTTAAAATCGAAAAATTGATTTAAATTATCTATTTATCAGTTTAAGATTAATGGTGTTGTGGTCCATTAGTTGGTAGGTAGTGTTGAATACTTTCTTGCTAATTAATGTGAGTTTGGCACTTAAGCTTTGGATATAGCTCTTGGGTTTTAAGGAGGGCATAGTGGTGTTTTTTGTAAAACTCCCAATAGCTCCTTAGTCGCATTTGCCTGCCAATAAAGTACTCAAATTATTCTTTTCCCGTGACACGAATGTGGAAAAAAGGATGAAGTACTGTTTAGAGCAAGGAGTTATCTCGTCTAACTCACGCTAATTATTTGGATTTATTGAATGTGGAAAGAAATCTGGTTTTGTTTTTCTTGTTTTTGTATGATTAAAAATGATGGCTGTGGAGATATTTATATTTAATGAAGCTATTGTTTGTGTTTTCTGGTTGTTATTTTCGGAGTTGAATTGGTTTCCAGGGTGGCACGAATAGGATTTTAACTAGCGTTGTTGGTAGAACTATTACATACGATTAAATACATGAGAGTTAGATATTATGACTAATTGTCTTGGGAGTATATGCAGTTTTATTGGGAGCTGTCTATCAGGCGCTGATAATTCACAGTTACAACCATCAGAAAGTCGAGCAGGACCAAGACCTGTTTCAGTGCAAAATTTGTTACCTGATAATTCTACTAAATACGAACCTGCACCGAGGGAAACTGTAAATGATTCCATTTTTTCAAGAACAGTTTCAGCAATGCCAAACGTTACCAAAGATGAGAGTGGACTTATCAATACCTTCCCTGAGAACGCACAAACATTGGAATTAAAAAATGTTGATTACCATCCAGTCCTTTCAGAGGAGAAACAAGCTCAACCTATAATTCAACCTCAATCTGAGGTAATGATTACATTGATTGAAAGGCTTCAAGAGGGCAGTGAGTATAATGTAATAGCTCATAAGGAGCTTTCCGAAAAATTAGCTAATGAGCTAGAAAGTTTCAAAAAGAATATTGAAATCAAAGAAAATGGGGTTGACGGAAAAAAGATAGTTGAATTTTCATCTAAGTTGAAGTTGTGTTTAGGTCATAAATGTGGAGTTTCGAAAGAAACATTGTTTGAATGTCTTGAAAAAGCAAAAGAAGGGAGGGGTCTTATTATAGGTACATCGACAGAGGTTAGAGGGATGTGGACTGATTTTAAAAATGGGCTTGATGAACTGAGTGATTTAATTTATGAATTCGATTCTTATGATTGTAGTAATAGATTCATGACTTTAGAGTTTCCAAAGCACAATAGTTCAGCAAAAAATGAATAAACTGGTAATAGCAACTATCCCTAACGTTGAAATCCAAGATGGTTGCTATGCTCAATTCAGATCATCGAGAAGCCCTCCAAGAGCTTACTTTTTATACAACAGTTCTTGCCGGTTCGCTATCACCAACTGCAGTACCAACGTTCTGCGAATTAATGGTGCAATGATGGGGACATTTTCAGCTGAGCTGGAGTCTTGTTTAGGTCATAAGTGTGGTTGGATGAAAATATCACTAGGCCAATGCCTTGGAAAAGCAAAAAGTGGGGGGGTGATCCTGTTAGAGATACATCGAGCGACATAGGGGAAGTGAGGTGTGATTTTCTTGGAAAATGTCAGCCCTATGGTTTGTAGTAATACCATTGATGGTATTTATATCTGTCTTTCACCACACCAATTGATATTTTCCTGAAACCTGTTGTCAAAGGACTGA
>OODV01000399.1 GCA_900299555.1 uncultured Endozoicomonas sp. | reverse complement strand
GGGCATTGCTGGTACCAAACCCGGCAAACCGGGCTGAGTTGGGATTCACGCCCATGCGGCGCATATCCCGTTCGTACTCCGACTGTTGCAGGTCGGCGTTGGCCTGATAGTCGCTGCTGGCTTCTCCCAAACGGCTTTGGAGCTGCGCATCGGATACTGTGGCGTTGTCGCCCAGATACTGGAAGTTAGGCTGGTAGTTGTCGAACACGTCAAAGAGTTTGTCGCCGTACTCTTTGAGTTTGTCTGCCGCATCGGTGGCGGCGTCGATATTGAGCTGGTAACGCTGTTCATCATCATCGTATGCGTAGCGGGGTGCGATATCCGGCATTTCCGGCTGGCCTTTATTTCGTTGCCATGGCCAGCTGCTGGTTGAGCCCAGGGAGAACGTGTTGAAATCCCCCATCTGATCCAGACTTTTCTGGTAAGCACTGTTGCCGGTCAGGCCGTAACTCATGCCTGAATCAGGAATACTACGACGGATGATTCCCTGTGATCTGCTGAAACTCATAAGTTTGCTCCTATTTATTGGCTCGTGGCCGTTTATTCGCCGGTGGCCGTTTATTCGCCGGTGGCAGTCCAATGGATAATGGCGTCGGTGATGCTGACATCGGTGGCACCGAGGTCGTAGCGGCTGCTGTCCCAATAGAAGGTATTGCTGGCGGTGGTGCTCTGGGGTCTGGCCTTGCGGTAGTAGACTGTGGCGGAAATATTGCTGACCTGCATTTTAATCACGGCACTTTCACCCCAGTTGCCATAGTAGTCATAGCCACCACGGGAGATGTACAGTTCAATATCCGGTGTCAGTCTGGTGGAAAATGATGAGGTGATGGAGCCGGTAACATTAATGTTGTTGTGTTCTGCATACTGCCAGTTAGTGTAGGTGCCTTCACTGATTTCCAGGGTATTGCCATTGGGTACCTTTACTCTCGCAAGACCGGGACGGTTTTTATCTGTCCATGGACCTCCCAGGCTGGTACTTGATCGACAGCGGACCCACATCTGCACCGACAGCATGTACTGGTACTCTATTCGGGTGATCTCCCAGCCGGAAAAGTTGGGGCTACTGATTTCTACGCGCTGGTATTTAGTGCCGTAGGTGGTGTCCGAACGGATCTCATAATTGAAATCCGTGCCAGTTCGGTTTGACTGCGTGTAGTCGTATTCCAATGCTCCGCTGGTAAAGGTGCCGGACCGGTCATTAGCTGAATAGGTAACGGCAAGGTCATAGGTGCCCTGGGTCAGGCTTTTGCTCACCTGCAAGGCATGGGTATTGAACTGGTTGATATCCACCGAGCTGCTGCCTGCACTGATCCAGCTGCCGCCAGCACTGCGGTATTGCAGGCTCATGGTCACCTGCCGGTTCTGCCAGGTGTTGCCACTGCCGCTATGGCGACTGCTGGCTGCGCGCCCATTAACGACAACGGAAGTCAGTCCCTGTACACCGTTAATCTCCCAACGTTGGCTGTTATTACTACCAAAATAGCTCAGGCCATGGGCTTCGGTGGTGCTCCCATCGGAAAGCAGTAACCGGGCATAAGGGGTAAAGACCCATGCGCCTTCAATAGTCGGGTGTGGCTGCGGGATGGTGTGATCCATTTCCAGCCGCTGACTCTGGTTTGGGTAGTTGGCGTTGTATACGGAAATATCACGGGGATAGAGGTTAACCGTCGGCTGACTTTTAAAGTAGGCGGGAATAGTCACCTGCTGGCCATTGCTGGCGATGCCGCTCTCTGTACGACGAACCTCTTTGTAGCGAATATGACCTTCGGACTGGCTGTAAATAAACGACTCAATCCGACCCTGCTTTAATACCAGGTAATCGTTGGTGGCAATGCCACCGCTGCCGGTTATCACCATCTGGCCAAACCCGTCGCTGCCGGTACTCAGCTCTATAGAGCCCTGGCCGACGGTCAGTGCCGTGCCGTTTTGCAGTTCGCCCGACTGAAGCTGGCTGATATCCACCGGCCCGTTGACCGCCAGATAGCCGTTAAAGATCAGCACATAGTCCGGCGCCTCTTCGGTGCCAATATTACTCACGGTAAATGGCTGCTCCGACAGTTCCGGGCTTTCCAGCATCAGGTCGGCAAGACTGATAATGGCTGTGCCTTGTCCTGCGGTTCCGGCCAGTGCATTAAAGCCACCCACCTGACCGGCATTGTTGACGTGCCGTATCCAGTAGAAATAGAGCGCAGTATTACCGGTCACATCGCTGTAGCGGCTACCGTTGACTTCGTGCACCAGTGACGCCTGCTCACGGTCGTCTACCTGTGCCCGCCACACTTCGGTATGGTTATGGCCGTTGTAGGCCGGTGCCTCCCATTCCAGGATCACCGCCCCAAAGATACCGGCGGCACTCAGAGCGGCGGCAGCCTGTGGCGTATCCGGCAGTTCCACGCCGGTCACCGGCTCCAGAATCTCGGTCACACTGCCCACGGCACTGGCAGGCAGACTGAGCCGCTGCCCTTTCTCTTTCGCCAGCCCCAGATCGGTAAAGTCGCTGATCATGGCCACCCGGTCACCGGCCTTGCCGGATCGACCCACGAGCTTATCCAGAAACTCACGGACATAACGGTCTACAGTGGCTGGCAGTGCAGGAAATTTGGGCATGGGGGTCGGTTCTTAGAGTTCGGCCATGGAGCTGGCGACAATCACGGCAGTGACGGTGTCGGTGCCTTCCAGTTCAAACTGCCATCGGCTGCCACGGCCTGCGGGAAGTCGGAAACCCCGGTCAGACGTGACGGGCAGTGCCAGTACCAGCTGTTCATCGCGGAATACCCGAAACATCAGGTCGGTGTAGCTGTCCGCCATGACCCGGGCGGAATTGAACAAAGCTGGCTTCCCCTGAAAGACCTTGCTTCTCCAGCGATAAGACATCAGGTCTGTGCCTTTGTCCCACGCTTTAATGGTGTTGCCGATGGCCAGATAGAGGCTGTCGTCCTGCAGGTCACGAAAACAAGCATCGGCATAAGTGCCCAGCTCGGTGAAGGTTCCACTGTCCGGACTGAAGATAAAACCACCGCCTTTTAATGAGTCACCGTAAAAGCCAAAGTAGCGGCCATCGTGAAAACAGGCATGGATGGTGTTGGGCTTAAAGCGTTCCCGCCAGTCTTCCGGGTTGATGATGTTACGGGTCATCAGGTCAGCCCGACCACCAGCAATTCGTACCAATCCGTCCGGTGATGCATACAATGCCATATCGCCCATATCCACCATGCTCCGTTTGCTGATGCAGGCGTGAGCAGTATCGAGCCGTTCAAGAGTCATGGCGCTGGGCTCGGTGCCAAAGGCTACATAGGGATAGCCGCTGGTAGTGATGATCACACTGTTGGCGGCAACCGCCAGTGACTTGATTTCATACTCAACGGTCAGCCGGTAAGCAGCTGGCCAGGCATATAGATGGTAAGGCTCACTGAACATCAGCTCCTTGCCGGAGAATCCCACGGCGACACCACCGGGCAGCACCACCAGACCCTGCAGGTCATTGGGTGGCGCGACCCAACCGATGGTTTCCAGAATATCCCCCCGTTTATCCATTGGGGTTTCATCCACAACACTGATCACGCCCACCGGGGTATCCGTGGCGACAGATCCGACGTTGTTGACCTGGGTGCAGAGCTGGTACACGCCCACTTGGGTACTGGTATAAACCCGGAAGTGGGTAATGTTCATGTCAACCGCACCTGGCCCTGAAGCCAATGTCAGGTTGACAGTTTCACCGGGCAGCACGCTGATCTCACCAGACGGTAATGACGGTGGCCCTTCACGACCATTCTCATCAATCCAGGTGTAGGTGTAGAAGCGGGTTTCAGCCTCCACTTCCCGGGCATCTTCCAAAGGGGTACCACTTAGGCTGATCACTGGAGCCACGTCCGGTTCCGGTATCCCAAGCTGATGGTCATTGACTGGGTAGTCACTGCCACCACTCAATGCCAGCCCGCTGTCGGTGTAGCGGGGACCTTTTACTGTACCGGTGTAATAGACCCGGTTGTTGGGGTCATCGGCCACCGGAGAGCGGATCACATTCACGTCCGTGGTCCAGTCGAACCAGTAACGATTCTCTTCATTTCGGTACAGGTAAATAGACTGCGGTGTCGTCGCCAGTACCTGCTCTTCCAAGGGTGTACGGTAAGCACGCAGGCTCCCGTTGGTTAAACGACAATCCACCGCCGCCTCTGCCTGGGTATCTTCCAGCAGGTGGCTGTCCAGCCAGGGGACTTCGCCGGTAAAGGAGGTAATGTCTATTTTCATGGCTTACCCCAGCACGCTGACCTGCTCAGGGGTTAACGCCCGGTGCCAGATTCTGAAATCCCGGATATGACCATAGAGACACTGATCACCACCATGACCCAGGGCCACACTGTTGGAGTTATAGATGCGAATAAGATTGCCCTGATTCCCTGAGCCGATCTGCTGCCCATCCAGATAGACAATCAGCTTTTGTTCTTCGCCTGAACTGACCAGTCGATGCAGTTGGGTATCCGTTACCGCCGGCATAATCATATCGATCCCCTGACGTACCCGAAGGCCTTCATAAGCACCGGACCGGGGCCACACCACCAGTGCCCAGCCAGAGACATCGTAATCCGGGTTATAGCCATTGCAGAAGATCAGGTAGTTGGTTTCATCCGGAACCTCCCCAAGAGTGTTAAAATCGATACTCCAGCTCATGGGGGTACGGGAGCTGTACACCAGATTGTTGGGCCGGGGAAAGTTCAGGTAATCCTGTTCGCGGCTGGCCACAGTGCCATCGGTAGGAATATAGGACGTGGCAAACGGCAATGCTTCCAGCTGAGCACCGTAAATAAAAATGGTACCGGGTACTCCGTCGTTTTTTCGGATCTGAAAACCTTGGACATTGTGAGTACCGTCGCCGGGATCAACGGAACTGAGCTGGTAGCGCTGCCACTGGGTAGTCAGATTAAACGTTGTGCCCTGCTGCCCTACGGATGCCTGATTTTTAAAATCGATCTTGATCTGTTCGCCACCGACACTGCCTTTCATCCAGATGGCAGCGGTGTGGGCTTTTGTCTGATCGATGCCGGTCAGATTGTACGTTAGCAGCCAGGCACTGTTGCCAACAAAGTCCAGTTGTGCGGCTGAACGATCAATCCCATCGGGTCCGGTTTCGGCATTGTCAGTAACCACCGTTGTTGTGCTGTCAGGGTACTTTACCCAGTACGAAGAGAATTGGTTGCTTCGCGGAACGATATTGGTGCTAATGCCTTCAATCAAAATACCGTCCTGTTCAAATGCCGGTTCATTGATTTCAGCCTTGGTAAGGACACCGGATTTATTGGTATACCATTTAATACTGTTGCGGAAGAATGTCGCTGAGCGGGTAGGCAGGTCAATCAACTGACTGCCATCCTGGGCCGATGAGATATCCAGCTGGTCAGCAGGGCCGAAACCTTCACGAATCAGCAGGTCACCAGCCAGTGGTAGATGAAAGTCCGGTGTTGGTACCGCAGAGGCAACCAGGGCATCTCTGACCAATTCCAGCCCGGCAATCAGATCCGCCCGGTTGGCGGCAGCATCCGCACGGTTGGCATGGCTTTCTGCCAGTGCGTTATTGTCCGTTGAACGATTAGCCTCCGATTCGGATCGGTTGGCTTCGGTCTTGGCACGGTCTGCTTGAACGGTGGCATCGGTAATGGCCTGATCCACATCCCCAAAACGTCCTGCGAAGTCTTCAATGTAATTACGATGGGTTTGAGCAAGGTTGGCTTCATTTAGTGAACGATCCGCTTCGCTGGTGGCTCTTGCGGTCTGGGTATCGCCTTCCGCCATGACCCGAGCGACCTGGCTGTCACCTTCTGCCTGAACCCTGAGCAACTGACCATCGCCTTCCGTGGCCACACGGTTGGACTGTTCTGTGCCTTTATTGGTGATCAACGTCTGCTGGTTACGGCTCTCGGTGCTGATCAGGTTCCGCTGGTTGATGCCCTCCTGAATAACGTCTCCCCGTTCGGTATCGCCAGCATCAATCACCCTCTGTTCCTGGTTTTCTCCGGTGGCGATAACCCGGGTGTTTTGCTGGTTGCCTTCATCCGTAAGTACCTGCAGGGCATTGGCGGCGGTGGTATTGAAAGCAGACACGGTATTTCCAACGTCCACCTTATCACTGGCCACCAGTGCTTTATCTTCTGCCACCGTCGCGGCTGTGTTCAGCACGGTGTTGTGTTTGACGGTGATGTCTGACTGCCGACTGATCACATCGTTCTGGCGACTGATGATATCGGTCTTTCGGCTTTCCACATCTTGCCGGTTGATGGCTACCTCGGCTCGGTCTGATTCCACCTCCCCGTGTTTAACGACAATGTCAGTATGACGGATAGCGACATCACTCTGGTCGTTATCCACATCAGACTGCATGTTTTCAATGTCGGCCTTCATCTGTTCAATGGCCGCTTTATCTTCAGCTACGGCCTGCCGCTGAGCCACAATCAGATCGGCCTCACCAATCAGGGATACCCTGATATCCGCCAGTTTCGGGTCTGACATATCCTTGTCCTTTTTCTAACCAATAGATTAACGAATGGAGTGGGTGACGCCGGAGGTGAGGGTTATGGTGCCCATCATAAAGGTTCTGACACCGGTACCGTCCGGAGTTGACAGCTGGATGTCGTATTCATAGCGGTAAGGCGTCAGCTCATTGGTATCGGAGGGAATCACAATCACAATGGTTTCAGTGCCGATGACCGTTTGTCGTTTTTGCAGAACGGCTTCACTGTCGGGCTGCATCCTGTGATATTTCAAAGTGAATATCAGCGTCCAGCCACTCAGATCTGTGGGCTGGTCATTTGCGTCGGTAAACGCGACCGGAATGGTGAAACTGTCTCCCCTTAGAATGGGTGGAAGATCCGTGGATGTGGGCAATGGCATCAGACAAATCTCCTGCGGGTCACTGACTGTTCGCCGCCACTGACGCCCACCAGTCCACGGATGCGTTTTTTATTCAGCTCCCGTTCGTACTTCTGCCGGTTGACCTCTGCAAGCTGCGGGCTGGTCCACGGTTCATCGGACATCATCTGCAAATCCGCCAGTACACCCCAGCAGGCGAACTCAAGGGTCAGGTTGCCCACTTCGTCCGGCACTTCCGTCGCGTCAAAGGCTGGCATCAGGGTCAGCTCAATATCGTGCATGACATTCTTGTCCGGGATCGGAGCAACTTGCAGTG
>OODV01000115.1 GCA_900299555.1 uncultured Endozoicomonas sp. | reverse complement strand
GGCTTTCGTTTCCTGAAAAGCCCGGACTTTCTGGTCTCTTCACTCTATCTGAAGAAACCGGAGCGCATTGAAGCGCTGTTGATGGTGATGACACTCTGCCTGATGGTCTATGCTGCTATCCAGCACAGAATAAGGTACGAACTGAAAAAGCGGAGTCGTGTGTTTCCAAACCAGAAAAAGAAGCCCTGCCAGAATCCAACAGCAAGATGGGTCTTCTTCTGCTTTCAGGGGATTAATGTATTAACGGTCAATAATCAGGAACAGCATGTGGTCGGTTTGAAGGAAAAGCAGTGGACGATCATCCAAATTTTAGGCATTTCTTACGAATCGGTTTATTCCTGATAGGGGTGGTGAAAGACAGTAAAAAGACTCATCAATATCAATAACTTTTCAAAAGTTTTTATCGATAATCAGCACCACATTCGAAAGTTGGAAACTAAAAATGAAAAAGGCTCTTGTTATTTTCTTTGTCGGTATGCTGAGATTGGCTGTGCTACCAATGGCGACACTGTTGATCAGCCTGTCATCTTTCATGGTGACGGTATGATGGGCAGCAATTGATCTGCTCCTGCTTATGGCACTGAAATTTAGTACCATATAGGATTCTTCTCAGTCAATGCACTTTCTTATTTTACTCTTCATCAAAAGAGAGAACTCTTTCGCAACCCTGCGGTCATACTATTCAATTTTCAATTTTCAATTTTCAATTGATACTCGCTGGTGGCTAAAATGTTCTCAAATTATTCAGAAAACTCTGTACCTTACTGCACAAATAATAGCATTGCTTACCCGGCCCCGAATCAACATAACCCACAGGCTGAGGCCTCTGCAAACTATCAGCATTGGCAAGTGTCAAACTCAAACCATCAGGGTTATCTATTTCCTCACATAAATCATTCCAACCCAATGAGCCAAGCACTCCAGCCTGACTTTCCAGAATCTGTTACCCCACAAAAAACTTGGACTGATCGTCCGAACATACAACAGTCCAGTGTCGAAATAATATATACCATTGAACGTGAAAACCAGACTAGTCAGATTCAGGAATGGCAGTTAAGTCCGCAAGAAATACAACAATTAGTGGATGATCACTTCACTCTCAGTTTTAAAACCCTACAAAGTAGCAGCAATGATTATATCCGCGACCTTCAGCCTGCGGACACCAGAGCCAGAAACAATACCTAGTGGTTAGCCTGGGTTAGAGTCATAACCAAAGCATGCATCTCCGGCATAACTTTGAGCATCAAGTGAAACTGCTGCAATAACAGCCTCACTTCAGGGTTCTCTTCTTCAAGCCAGCCGTGAATAGAAGCTGATGGAATAGAGTCTATTGCTATTTTTTTCTCTTCCTGACGCCCTGAAAGCTGGGTTTCCAGCAACTGCATATGATGCTCGATAAGCCAGTACAACTCTTGAAGCTTGTCATGCAAAATATCACCCGGCAAACGTGTTCGGTGTGCCCCCAATGTGGAGATATAACTCAACAAAGCATGGGAAAGGGCCAGGAAACGAAAACTTTCATCCTTTGCCCGCTGATAACGCCCCGGCTCTGTGAGCATATTCATAATGGCTGCATACAGTTGAGCATCCATATTGTGAGCATGACGACGAGCTAGGCGATAGTCCAACGTATCCCGTTTTCCGCTCTGATATTGTTCAATAACCTGAGTGAGATACTCTCTGTGCCGGGATATGGTTGAAGCCATAATCCGATTTAGCCGTTTTGACTCCCAGTCAGGCAGAATAAATACGACGGCAGTCACTGCCAACAGACACCCCAGCAGCGTATCACCCAAACGAGGCATGATCACTGCAAAGCCCATGCCCTGTTGATTAAAGCAAAACAACACCAGTAAGGTAATAAAGGCGGTCGCCAGATCATAACGGACGGTACGAAATGCAAAAAACAGAATCCCGCTGATGACCATCAAAACAAGCTGGCCTTCCTGCCCTGGAAACAGGTACAGCAGAGGAATTCCTATCAAGAGGCCCGCTATGGTTCCAACCACTCGCTGAGTCAGCTTTTGTCTTGTTGCACTGTAACCTGGCTGACAGACAAAAAGAGTCGTCAAAAGCACCCAGTAACCGGGCTGCAAGTTCAGTAGCTGTATGAGGCCATAACCTGCTGCCAGCGCCGTTGCCAAACGCAACCCATGACGAAAAAGAGCACTTTCCCAGTGGCATTCATTCCAGATACAGCGCAAGTGAGCCTTAATCCCTTTTGGCTCCGGGTCTGCCAATACACTGTCATTACCAATGACCGGTGAGCCTGGATGCCCTACTGATGATAATTGCAACTCCACCGTCGCCAGGTTTCTCAACAGGTATTCCAACTGTATGAGCAGGGGCCGCCAATGAGCATAGTCTTGCTCCTTAAGGTATTCCAGTGATTGCTGCAGTTCATCAAGCGTTAAAGTACTTCCACTGTCATGGATATAAGTCCTTCCCATTGCAAGAGACAGGGCAATCGCCCTGCACTCTTTTCCCTGAACCTGCAGCATTTTCTGAAAGCGAAAAAGGACATCACTTCTGGAAAAGTTCGCGGCAAGATCCTGATAGCGATAGTGTGAAGAGCTGACCCGTTCATGGACATCCTGTGCAATGAAATAAATTTGGAGAAGAGGCTGCTCACTGGCATTGACCTGACGTCGAACTCTCTGGAGCAGGGAAGCCTTAGCCTGATTCAAAGCTGCTACAACACGTGCATTCTTTCTCGCCACCTCCAGTCGCATAGGCTGTGGATGCATATCTGCTACAGGATCAAACAGCTGACTTTTAGTTTCAAAATAACTGGCCAGTTCTATGAAGACCGTCGCTAATGACTGCTGCACTGGGCGATTAGGCCACAGTACCTGCCATACCAGTGACAAAACCCCATACCAGAGCGCCCCAGCCAGAAGTAATATTGGTTGTTCCCAGAGGTTTTGACTCTCATCAGCCCCAAGCATCGTATAAACGGCCAGTAGCAGCGAGGCAAACGCCATACTGCTATACCTTGGCCCCATTGCGCCAAGCATGGTAAAGCCAAACGTTGAGCAGAAAAGCCCAAGAGCAAACAACAGTGGATGACCAAACAACAACTCAATAGACAATGATGCCAACAAAAAGCAGGCAAGCATCATGATCAGCGCCTTGATCCTGCCCCAGAGGCTATCATCCACTTCAGCCAGTGCCGCAGCAATGACGCCCAGAACCATGGGGGTAATTTCATCCGGCACCCCTCGATACCAGGCAGGCAGGGTCACACCAGCCAGCGCAAAAAATACCTTAACACTGTAGTTTATCCGGTCATTTGCCCAGTAACTTCGAAATTGTTGAAACAGATCAGGGGTGAACATAGAAAGGTGTTTGCTATTGCTGGGCTGTTAATCTGAAGGATGTTAGAGCATACCTGAAAAAGCCAGAGAGACTAAGTGACGATGCACACTGTGATGAATAAAAGTTGAGCAAAGTCGCTTCTGGGTTGTCATAGATGCTATCTCTTGGAGCTGCTTTTCAATGAAAAGCAAAAAAAATTACTGGGAACCAGCCTAAAAAGCAACAACAAAAAACCAGAAAAACCACAAAAAAAAAGATAAAAAACCATTAAAAAAACTTAAAACCAAAATAAAACCGAATAATATGAAATAAATCGGGTTATCTAGCTATTTTTTAACAACCTGGCTTTTTTTTATTGACTGAACCGTGGTTTTACCAGAAATTAGCGTTGCAACGCCAATTCCACGTTCTTGTAAGAGCCACTGTGAACCTTGGTTTGCAGCTGAGGAAAGGCTGTTTGCTATTTGTCTTGATAGGCATTCAGAGCAGGCAGAGATGGAAGAGTATCCAGACTTCGAAGAAGAGTTTGAAAAAGCGGCCAGGGCTAAAAAGCGTCTTCGCACGCGCGTGGCTGACTACGAAAAAAAACGCTCGAAAGCTGAGCTTTATCTTGAGCGTAAGCGGTTGCGGGAGATCCTCGGAGAGGAGAACCTGGTCTTTGATCATTGGTGACACTGGCTTCCCGCTTCTGGTAAGGATCCCTCATCTACCCAAGGGCTGCATTCTGGTAGCCCGCTTTGGTTTTATTGCTTCTATTACTCGGATCGCTTTGGTGAAGATAAAATAAGATATACAGTGCTGATTTTACAAAACAGTTTTACTAAACAGCCGATCTCCGTATATTCAGTAAAAAGCTCTCTGGTAAGCCATACTTTTTCTCAACATTTTATTATGAATCAGGTTTTCAGCCAGAGCGCAGAATGACTTTTATCAGGAATTACCCAATGCGAATTGCGCTACTTTCACGAAACGAGCGGTTATACTCATCCCGCCGTATCATTGAGGCTGCAGAGGCCAGAGGGCATACAATCGATGTCATTGATATTTTAAGCTGTTATATGAATATTAATGATAAAAACCCCAGCATTCATATGAAAGGGGTTGAGTTGCCTCATTATGATGCAGTGATTCCGCGCATTGGTGCCTCTAATACATTTTATGGTACAGCAGTGCTTCGCCAGTTTGAGATGATGAATTGTTACTCATTGAACGAATCTCTGGCGATTGCACGCTCCCGGGACAAGTTGCGCTCAATGCAACTACTGTCGCGCAAAGGTGTTGGTCTACCCGTAACCGGTTTTGCCAGCGGTCCTGGTGATATTCCAGACCTGATTGAAATGGTCGGTGGTGCTCCTCTGGTAATCAAGCTTTTAGAAGGCACTCAGGGAATCGGTGTGGTTCTGGCTGAAACCCGTAAAGCCGCAGAGAGTGTTCTGGAAGCATTTATGGGCCTGAAAGCCAATATTATGGTACAGGAATACATCAAGGAGGCCGGTGGTGCCGATATTCGCTGCTTTGTGATAGGCGATAAAGTGATCGCAGCTATGAAACGTCAGGCACCTGAAGGCGAATTCCGCTCCAATATTCACCGTGGCGGCAGTGCCAGTCTGGTCAAGTTGACCAAAGATGAGCGCGCTACCGCAGTAAAGGCGGCAAAAGCCATGGGTCTGAGACTGGCAGGCGTGGATATTCTTCGCTCGAATCGAGGCCCACTGGTGATGGAAGTCAACTCATCCCCGGGTCTGGAAGGTATTGAGCGCGCAACCGCCAATGATGTTGCAAACTGTATTATTGAATACATCGAGAATAATTATCATCGAACCAGCAATACCCGTATTACTGGATAACTCACTTTCGCCAACCACCATCACTCTGACTGATGTTAATAAAAACACCTGAGTGATGCTTTTCAACCCTGACCACGCCCTTTGGGGCTTGGTGGTTGGGGCTGGAGTCCTCCATGGAACGAGCACAACCACTAGAGCTATTTGGCCATACCATCCTTCCTGGTACACGACAACATATTAATATACCTGTCGTCAAACTCTACACAGATACCCCGATTGACCTGCGAATGGAGGTTATCCACGGTCGTAGAAAAGGCCCATGCCTTTTAGTGACAGCAGCCATTCATGGCGATGAGTTGAACGGTGTCGAAATCTGCCGGCAAATTCTTGGACATAAAAATCTGTCCAAAATCTATGGCACCCTGATTGTCATCCCAGTAGTCAACCAGCTTGGGTTTATCCAGCAAATCCGCTACCTGCCTGATCGCAGGGATCTGAACCGTTGTTTCCCAGGTTCAAGCAAAGGGTCTCTGGGCGGTAGACTTGCCAACCTGATTACTACTGGTATTTTCCCACACGTAGACTACGCTCTGGATCTGCATACCGGCGCTATCCACAGAACTAACCTGCCACAGCTGAGAACAGACCTGACCAACGAGAATTGTGTTGCGCTGGCCAGGGCATTTGGTGCGCCGGTTATCCTTCACTCATCCCTGAGAGATGGCTCCTTCCGGGGGGCTGCAAACGAGTACAACATTCCGGCACTGGTCTATGAAGCAGGAGAAGCTTTACGACTGGAACAGGCTTCCATCAAGCTGGGCCTCAAAGGCGTTATGCGTGTTATGCGACATTTGAACATGCTTCCCAAAAAGCCTGTTAAAACCCCAGCAATTCAGCCCTGGGAGTGCAACCAGAGCCAATGGTTGAGAAGCTCAAGAGATGGCCTGGTATTACTGCATATCAAACAAGGGCACCTGGTTAAGGAAGGCGATACCATGATGACCATTGTAAACCCGTTTGATGCCAGCGACAGTGAAAGTATCATGGCTCCCTTTGATGGGGTGGTTATAGGTCTTAGCCAGCTCCCACTGGCCAATGAAGGCGATGCTCTGGTTCACCTTGCCAAAGTCAGCAGCACTCTGGCAGATACTGAGTATGATCAGGAAGTTATCGAAGAAGTTCTGGACCTGGGCGTTGCCCAACTGCCAGTGCCTGAGAACCAGGACTAACCAGGTTGAATCCTCTAAGAGGCTGTCCGAGAATAGCGCCTGTAGCGAGGAAGGCAGAAAATTGAGGATAAGAATTCCATTTTGCGAGGTGGATGGTTCTATTTGCCTAACCAAACGGAATTTTTAGACCAATTTTCTGTCACCGCAGTAGGGCAGCCCTCCTTTAGCAGGAAAACACTGCACCAGAAGTTGATAAGCTCGTAGTAATGCTCTTTATAAACACGAAAAAACATAAAAATTTAAATTAAATCGCAAAAAAGAATAAAAAATACCCCCCCCCCCCCGGAAATAGAGAGTTATAACCCGAGAGCTGCAATAATTAGTAGATAGATAAAGGTATAGTAAAAGTAGAGAACAATTTTTTATATTATTAGATACCTATCAATCATTAAAAATCAAAGCAGATTAGTAAAACATTATTCTGGGGGAAAACAATCAATGATACCGGAGAATCGTCCTCCCTCTGAAAATAAGTCCATACCACCTGTTGAAGCAGGTGCAAAACACACAGGGAAAGGCACTTGGAGAGAAGTGGCTCGTGTAGTGACCACCCCCCACATTGTTATCTATAGAGGACTCAAATGGATGACCTCTATCCCGGAAAAATTATTCAATCTGATTTTTCCCAGGAAAATGATCTCTGAACGCTCTGTTAAAGCAGCTCCTGATCCTTTAAAAGAAGTAGACAGCAAAAAACGGAGAAAACCATCAATACTATCCCCATCAAAAATAATAAAAAGAATATTCAATTTCCAAAGAAAACAAAGCGAAGAGAATAAAAAACCTGACCACACTCTTTTTATCAACTCAAACAACCATCGTCAGGATAAACAAAGCACTACCACCAATGCTGTAAATATCTCAGCATCAACACCAGATAGACATCATCAATATTTCGAGAATTCATTGAAAGATGATACTGATGATAAGTGTGACGGTAATGGTCCAGGTCTTTTCCCTCCAATCTCTGACACAGGTGATGCTAAAGAGAATCAAAGACCAGAGGCACACACAGCTCCCTCTCTCTTCAGCCATAAGATCTATCCCAAGATAGGTCGATGGAGAGGAGTGCGAGAGAAGCAGCTGGATGACCTTGTACACCAATTAACTATAAGGCGTCAGAAGGTTCAGGCATTTATACGCGATACACAGCTTGACTTTTTGAGATATGGACCATCATCAACGTCAACTCTGCAACAGCTAGATGATTTGGAAGAAAGCTCTCTATCTTTTGCCAGAGGACTTTTGGATTACAACAAAAAAGCCAAAAAACACCCAAAACTTTCTCTTATAACACAATCACTTGAAGCAGATTTCACTGGCTTGAGAACATTTATTACAGATGCACAAAAATATGACTTCAGGAGTGGTGATCAATACTTGCAACAAGTCCTGCTTTACAAGGAAGTTGCTGACAGACTGTTAGCAATGGAAAAGAAACCTATCCCGGAGCTCAAAAAACTAAAACAAAGAGTGGGTAAGGTTATTAATGAGAAGATAGGTACCGGTTCAAATAATGGTATTCCCGTTGAATGCGTCTCTGAGAACATAGATGAGCTGCTTGATCTGGACTCAAAGCTAAGAAAGATATTTCCAGACAAGCGAAAGTTTGATAATAAAATGATTGAGGTACTTTCTAAAAACAGTAAACCGTTTCATAGCCAATTCCATGTATACCTGGATGGAAAATGGAAAAAGATCAGTACAACCTATACTCCTGCTGCAGCCATGCGTTCTCCGATTTCATTAAATACCGACTTATCTGGCAACCGAGCTCCTTTTGAAAAAACCTATGATGGTATGTTGTGCCCATCCATGGAAAGGAATACCAAGCATGCGGTAAATATGATGGGCTATACAATGAAAATTGATGACCGTCCAGTGACCAGCCAGATCCGTGTCGGCTGCCCTTATGCCTATGCTGAAAAAAATGAAAAACGAAGAGATGAAGTAACCCTTGATCGCATTAAAGAAATTTTTACTGCCTTATTGGTTCAAAATCATTCGGAACAACTTCAAAAAGCCCTTACGGACCCCAGGCACTCGCCCATTGATTTGACTGCTGCTTATCTAAACCTGCTAAGTCCGGACAATATCCGTCACAACGTTGTGATGACAGCCATTGGTCAGGATGATGAGAAAAAATGGGTTGAAAAAATTTATAAAGTATTAAATGAATTGTCTGGAAAAGAGATGACACTGAAAATCTGTCAGGCTAATGGCGAAAATGCAGATGTCAGAATAATCCCAAATGTACGAATGTTTGTAATTCCATGCAACCAATTGGCTCTTCAGCAGTCCTTTGATAGTAAGCTATCAAAACGAGCGTTAAATAAAATGCTCAGATATTTCGCAAACACATGGAAAACAGTTAATCAGGTCAATACGGAGTCACTTAAATGGCTTCTTGGGCCAGACGGCCCAGTACGTCAAAAAAGCACACTCCTATCTGACAACCAACAACATCGTGTTAATCAGCTTGAAGATCAAATATGGGGTTTATTCAATTCCAGGAAAGTCGACTTCGAGGCAGTCGCAAAAGAAAAAAATCCGTTTATTTTTGCAGAAATACTTTTCCAGCTTTTGGAAGAGCTGGAGATCGACATCTTCAGCGGCTGCAAGAGCAACAAGGATCGCACATCAATTTTTCAGACAGTACTGCAATCCCTGTTAACCACAGGTATGTATCTGCATGAGAGTCAGTCAGATGAGAGTGATGTTACCGCTCAACTCTATAATCTTGTGGCCGAGCTATTTATGGTTTATGGAGGGCATACAGAAGTGCAGAAAAGGAATACAGGACTGGTGGGCTACCGACTTGATGACACACCCGGTAAAGACCTGGACCCTCTCAGCTATAAATTCATGAGGCGTAATCCATTGAATGGTGCAAGGAAAAAACAAAAACCCTCTTCCAATCCCAATGCTCCTATCACTCTTTGAAAACTCTGAAATAAGGGAGCAGCAGTAGCCCTCTACAGGGCTATGCAGATCAAAATACTTAAACAGACACAGCAGCCCTTATATGAGGGTGAGCTTCATAATTGACTAACTCAAAATCATCCCCAGTAAACTCAAACAGGTCACGAATTGTTGGATTCAACTTCATCATCGGTCGCTTATAAGGTGTTCGACTTAATTGCTCTTCCGCCTGATCCAGATGGTTAGAATAAAGATGGGCATCACCAAAGGTGTGAACAAAATCACCAGGTTCTAGATCACAGACCTGCGCAATCATCATCGTCAACAGCGCATAAGAAGCAATATTAAAAGGCACCCCAAGGAAAATATCTGCACTGCGCTGATAGAGTTGACAGGAAAGCTTTCCATCCAGTACATAAAATTGAAAAAGGCAGTGACAAGGTGGTAGCGCCTGCCGCCCCATGTCTGCATTTTCTTTTGGTGAATAAGCTACATCAGGAAGTACCGATGGGTTCCAGGCACTGATGACCATTCTTCGGGAATCTGGATTGGTTTTAATCTCATTCAGTAACCACTGAATCTGGTCAACAACTTCACCATTGGCTCCTTCCCAACTCCGCCATTGCTTGCCATAAACCGGGCCAAGATCCCCTTCATCCGTTGCCCATTCATTCCAGATACGAACTCCATTTTCCTGAAGGTAACCAATATTGGTATCCCCTTTCAAAAACCAGAGCAGCTCATGAATAATTGACCGCAGGTGGCATTTTTTGGTGGTTACCAGAGGGAATCCTTCCGACAGGTCAAAGCGCATCTGATAACCAAATACACTGTAGGTACCGGTACCCGTTCGATCTGATTTGAAGGTGCCATGATCTTTCACATGCCGTAAGAGGTCCAAATATTCTTTCATCGTTTTTTCAATCCACGCTTATTCATTCCAGCCTTTTTCAGCCAGGAAGCATCATCGCTATTCATACCATCGACAAGGGGATGGTAACGGTATGCCCAAACCATCAGGAATATGCCCATCACAACCATAGGCAAAGATAAAAGCTGCCCCATGGTTAGCCAGTCAAAGGCAATGAAACCAAGTTGAGCATCAGGCTCCCGTGCTAACTCAACTGAAAACCTTGCCAGTCCATAGATCAATAGAAACAGGCCTGAAACTGACATTCTTGGCTTGGGCTTTGCCGAAAACCACCACAGGGCACAAAACAATACAAGGCCTTCTAAAAAGAACTGATAAAGCTGTGAAGGGTGTCTTGCCAATTGACCGGGATCAGTAGGAAAAACCATCGCCCATGGAACATCAGAAGCTCTTCCCCAAAGCTCCCCACCAATAAAGTTACCTATCCGGCCAAGACCAAGCCCCAAAGGAACCAGAGGCGCTATAAAATCCGTTACCTGAAAGAAGTTCTTACCCTGAGAACGGCCATAGAGCCACATAGCAACAAGAACACCTAGAAGGCCACCATGGAAGGACATTCCCCCATCCCAGACTTTAAACAGCCAGAGAGGGTCTCTGACAAAGTAGTCAAAGTGATAGAAAATCACGTAGCCTACACGCCCTCCCAGAATAACCCCGACAGCACCATAAAAAACCAGGTCACTGACCTGTTCCGGGCGCCACAGACCACTGGATCTTCGGGCACGAACGCCCCCAAGCCAAAGTGCCAGAGCAAAGCCTGCCAGGTACATCAGGCCATACCAGTGCACACTTAAAGGACCAAGACTAAAAGCAATGGGATCTATCTCAGGATATGCAATCACAAACCACTTCCGATAAGCAAAGTACCGCTCCAGTGTACCAAGGTAATTGGCTACTGAGCCAGTCAGAAACTGGATAGATAAGGATCACCAGCCCTGATTTGGCCCTCATGTTAGTCGAACCTGAAAATACTGAATCTGTAAACACCTGTTTTATGGCGTCTTATCTATTTGACTCTACAGTTCATAACTATTTCCTTTCAGGTAGTAGGTCAAATGTGTGGTTTTGCATAAATATTCACTCCAAACTCCAGAGCATTAATCAACAGCCCAATCACTATATCGTGCATCCTTTCTATCTTGGAAAAACATATACTCTTTCTCGCTAACCGCTTGATAC
>OODV01000396.1 GCA_900299555.1 uncultured Endozoicomonas sp. | reverse complement strand
CGGGTAGCTGTGGTCGACGAGACATCTGTTCCAGATAAAACGCTTGATAATGATGTCTGAGCATAGCTGGCATCAGCTAAAGGATTTAGAAAAAGCGATTGGTATTAGGTATCAATCTGGTTCCGGAGGGAACCTCGGGGCAGGAGATCGTTGCGATGCTCCTACATGTCCGCCTACAGCTGAGCATGATGTGATTCATATGGATTCTGTTCAGCTGTCCCGCAGGCTCAATATCAGTATCAAGTCTCTGAGCCGTATGAGGCAGAAGGGGACCGGTCCTCGCTTTTTGCGCATTGGGGCCAAGGTTGTCTATCGACTGTCGGATGTTCTGGCGTATGAGCAGTCTCGACTCTATGACGCAGTTGATATGCCGGTGGCACAGGGAGGTGAGGTATGAATACTTCCCTGCAAAACATCCTCGGCATGCCGGTGTTTGAGCTGGCTGCTAAATCGTCAGCAGAGTTACTGCAGTTGTCAGAAGCCGCCCGCCTGGAACTGGAGCAGATCAAATCGCTGAAGGAGTTCATTGACGGCGCCATCGGCTATAAGTACGTCAGTCAGGTGACCAAGCTGCGCACTGAACAAGGGAAAGAGAGCGGCGTCGTTCATCTCCTGGACGAAGGCATAAAGGTATCTGCTGATCTGCCCAAGCGAGTGACCTGGGATCAGAAGCAACTCAAGACCATTGCTGAAAAGATCACCGCCCAGGGCGAGGATCCGGCTGAGTACCTGGAGGTGTCCTACAAGGTCGCCGAGCGCAAATACAGTGCCTGGCCAGACACGATCCGTAAGGCGTTTGAGCCTGCCCGAACCCTGAAGACCGGGAAGCCCGTCTACAAGCTGTCGCCTGCCGGGGAGGATGCCTCATGACCCGAGCACCTTCCGGGGCATTACCCATTATCAGCGCCGATGAGCGCATGAAATTGCGGCAGGGGATCAAGGCGGTACTGGCAGGCCCTTCCGGGGTTGGCAAAACCTCTCAGCTGTTGACGCTGGAACCGGCCAGTACCTGTTTCATTGATATTGAATCCGGTGATCTGTCTGTAGCCAGTTTTACCGGAGACACGCTTCGGCCCCGTACCTGGCAGGATTTTCGGGACCTTGTTGCGTTTATTGCTGGAGCCAATCCGGCCCTGCGGGATGACCAGCCCTTTTCACAGGCGCACTTTGAGGCAGTTTGCCAGAAATACGGTGACCCGCAGATGCTTGAGAAATACGACACCTTTTTCGTTGACTCCATCACGGCACTGGCGCGGCTCTGTCTGCAGTGGGCAAAAGGGCAACCGCAGGCGTACTCCGAGAAGACTGGCAAACCGGACATCCGTGGAGCTTATGGTCTGCACGGTCAGGAGATGATCGCCACGCTAACCCATCTGCAGCATGCCAGAGGCAAAAACGTGGTATTTGTCGCCATCCTGGAAGAGCGCACGGATGACTTTAACCGTCAGCACTATCAGTTGCAGATCGAGGGCAGCAAAACCGGTCTGGAACTGCCTGGCATTGTGGATCAGGTAATCACCATGGTCAGCCTGCCGGATGCTGAGGGTAATCCGCAGAGAGCCTTTGTCTGCCAGACCCTCAACCCCTACGGCTATCCCGCCAAAGACAGAAGTGGTCGTCTGGACATGATTGAGCCGGCTCACCTCGGTCAGCTGTTTCACCGGATTCGGAACCGCCCTGCAACCGCTACAACCAACAACCCTAAGGAAGCCTGATCATGACTTCATGGAACGATTTTAACGACGCGGAAGACCAGAACCAGTTTGAGCTCATTCCCGCTGGCACCCTGCTCAAGGTTCGCATGACCATCAAACCGGGTGGTCACAATGAACCGGCTATGGGCTGGAACGATGGTTATGCCACCCAGAATACCGATACCGGTGCCGTTTATCTCAATACCGAGTTTGTGGGGCTGGAAGGGCCGTTTGCAAGGCGCAAGTTGTGGACCCTGATTGGTCTGCACAGTCCGAAAGGGCCTGCCTGGGCGGGGATGGGACGCTCGATGGTGCGGGGCATTTTGCAGTCTGCCCGGGGCATTCGTACCGATGACCGTTCTCCCCGGGCCCAACAGGCACGACAGATTCAGTCATTCAGTGAACTGGACGGGATTGAGTTTGTGGCCCGGGTGGCTGTGGAGCGGGATCAGTACGGCGATGAAAAAAACGTCATCAAGCAGGCGGTGACTCCGGAGCATAAGGATTATGCCCGGTTGATGGGTACTGCTCCCCAAACCGCTCAGGCACCGACTCAACCTCAGGGGGAACAGCCTCCATTCCCGAGTGAGCCTCCCAGCTGGGCTTAATCATTTACATCGTGCCCGGTAAATGACCGGGCCATTCAAAACCAATAAGGACATGAGTTATGAAAGCGATGACCATTTTCAATCACGAGCAGTTTGGCAATATCCGCACACTAACTGATGAGCAGGGGGAGACCTGGTTTGTGGCGAAGGATGTTACGGATGCCCTGGGTTTTCTGAGTGCCAAAGATTGTATTCGGGGGCTGGATGATGATGAGAAGGGAGGGCGAATTGTGCCCACCCCGGGTGGAGAGCAGAAAGTCAGCATGATCAATGAGTCCGGTTTGTATTCCTGCATTTTGAAATCGCGTAAAGCACAGGCCAAAAAATTCAAACGCTGGGTCACCAGAGAGGTATTGCCGAGTATCCGTAAGCAAGGCCAGTACGTGATGACAGGGGTTACCCCAAATGTGGGTAGCCCTGCGGAGTCAGGTATTCATCCGGCTAAAGCACTGGAGGTGGTGACTGACTACTTTCAGCTGGCTACCCAGAATCTGCCCAACCTCAGTGAATCTTCCAAACAGGCATTGATGGCCACGCTTACAGAGGAAGTTGTAGGTATTCGCTGCTTGCCTTTGCCAAAAGTTGAAGAACGTTTCTGGACCGCATCGGAACTGGCTGCAGAGTTTTGCATTTCTCCCCAGCGGCTTGGCAAGACCGCTAACCAGAACGGAATGAAGTGTGATGAGTACGGTGAGTTCCGTATCAGTAAGTCCCGTCACAGCGATAAGCAGGTCGAGCAGTTTTTCTACAACAGTAAAGGTCGCACAACGCTGGCCCGGTTACTCGGTTGTGATCTGGATGATGCAGCGGCCTGATCATGGCTGCCTGCTACCAATGCGGTGAGCCTGCCCGGGGATTCGGGTGGGCTCCCACGCAACAACGACGCTTTACAACAGGTACCCTGCGGCAGTTTTGCAGTCTGGATTGCCTGTCACTTCATACCGAAAAAATCACGGAAGACGTTATGTTGGATTACAACCACAAGCTCACGATCAGTGAGCAGATCACGGAAAAAATCGACCAGGCTCTGGAATCGGTGGAGCAGCAGAAGACACCGCGCAGTTATCTCGGGGCTTCACGCCTTGGTGAAGAGTGTCAGCGACGGCTGCAGTTTGAGTATTGGCACCAGCCCGTGGATAAGGGTCAGCACTTCAGAGGTCAGTTACTGCGGATATTCCAGTTTGGTCATCAGTTTGAAGAACTGGCTATCGATTGGCTGAGACAGGCGGGATTTGAGCTCTACACCGAAACCCGTGAGGGCGGACAGTTTGGCTTCTCCGCAGTGGATGGAAAATTGAAAGGCCATGTGGACGGGATCTTCAACGGTGCTCCGGATGGTATTGAGATGAGCTGTCCGGCCCTGTGGGAGTGTAAGTCCATGAATAACAAGTCCTGGAAGGATACCGTCAAGCGGGGTGTGGTGCTCTCTAAACCCATCTATGCGGCACAGGTCGCCTTGTACCAGGCCTATATGGAGCCAATCGTTCCCGGTATTTCACAGAATCCAGCCCTATTTACAGCGGTGAATAAGGATACCTGTGAACTCTATTTTGAATGGCTGCCTTTTGATGCCGGACTGGCGCAGCAGTGCAGTGATAAGGCGGTGGCCATTCTGCAAGCCTGTGAAAGTGGCGAGCTGCTGCCCAGGATCAGCACCGATGCCGGTCACTACCTCTGCAAGATGTGCCCATGGAAACAACAATGCTGGGAGGCAAGAACATGAATAACTGGATGGATTTTAACGATGCGCAGGAGCCGACCATTCTTGATGATCTGGCTGCAGAAGACGTCAAAAAACGTATATTGGATCGACTGACTGACTTCCTTGGATATCTGTATCCCAATGGCAAGATGAAAGGGCAGAAGTTTGTTCTGGGCAATGTGGCCGGAGACAAAGGGAAAAGTCTGGAGGTTGAGCTAATAGGTGAACGGGCTGGTCTCTGGCACGACTTTGAGAGCAGTGAGGGCGGTGATCTGGTGACGCTGGTTGCCCGCTCACAAGGACTGGATGACAAACGTGATTATCAAACCATTGTCCGGTTTATGGCTGACTGGCTTGGTATGCCATCAATACCGGTTGGGTCTGCCACGGCTCAACCCGCTATAGATGAGCTTGGTGCGCATACGGGCAAATGGGATTATCACGACAGTAACGGCAATCTGCTGGCCTGCGTTTACCGCTACGATACACCAGAAGGTAAGCAGTTTCGTCCCTGGGATGTGAAGGCTCGCAAGCATCAGGCACCGAATCCACGACCATTATACAACCAGCCCCGAATCAAAACCGCAGAAGAAGTGGTGTTGGTGGAAGGTGAGAAAGCAGCACAGGCTCTGATCGAACAGAATATCTGTGCTACCACCGCAATGAATGGAGCCAATGCTCCGGTGGAGAAAACAGATTGGTCTCCGCTGCAAAACAAGAAAGTGCTGATATGGCCTGACAATGACGAGGCAGGAATCCTCTATGCACGAAACGCTGCCCAGGCCATCGCCGATGCCGGTGCCACTTCCGTCTTTATTCTCAAACCACCGGAAGGCAAACCGGAAAAGTGGGACGCTGCTGATGCCGTAGCGGAACAGACTGATGTACGTCACTGGTTGGTTACCGTAGAGCGTAAAACTGTTAAGGAGTCAGTGCCGGTCTACAGCTTCGGCGATCTCTGGGACGATAACTCACCCACGCCTGCTGATCTGCTATCGCCAAGAGTGTTAACCCCGGGCGGGATGCTGGTCATCGGTGGCGCACCCAAGGTGGGCAAGAGTGACTTTCTGTTGAACCTGCTGGCCCATATGGCTGCAGGTCTGCCATTTCTGGATATGCGCCCCAGTCGACCTTTGAAAATATTCTACCTGCAGGCTGAAGTGCAATATCACTACCTGAAGGAACGGGTGCAGCAGCTGCCTCTGAAGGATTATCAAATCACTCAGGTGCGGGAAAACCTGATGTTGACCGCTCGCCTGAAAATGGTACTGAACGACCAGGGACTGAAGTTGGCAGCCCGCTCCATCCGTACTGCTTTCGGCGATGCTCCGGATGTCATTGTCATCGATCCCATTCGAAATGTCTTTGACTCCGGTCCGGAAGCCAGCAGTGAAAACGACAACAACGCCATGATGTACTTCCTGCATCAACGGGTTGATCAACTGCGGGATATGGTGAGTCCGGAAGCGGGCCTGATCCTGGTTCATCACACAAGGAAGATGTCCAAGAAGCAGCTGGAGGAAGATCCGTTTCAGGCACTCTCTGGTGCAGGCAGTCTGCGTGGTTATTACACCTCCGGCATGTTGTTGTTCAAGCCTGAGGAAATGGAACCGGAGCGGATGCTCTATTACGAACTGCGAAACGGGTCATCGCCCGATGCCAAACGGATCATCAAGCGTGAGGGGCAATGGTGTGAAGCACCAGCTAATGGTGTTCGTATTGCGGGTGAGGAGATGGGAAAGAAACACGATGCAGAACGGATTCGCAAGCGGGAGGTGATCGTCCAGATCCTTCATGACGAGGCATTACAGGGCAATGTCTATACGGCGAACCAGTTCTCTGAGCGATTTGAAAACCAGCGTGGGTTGGGGGCCAAAGCAACTATCTATGAACGGATTCATGTGCTGGCGACCAAGGGCTATATCAAGTTCTTCCGTAACCATCAGGAGTACAACCTGCCTTCAGCCAGGCGCAGTAAATGGGGCTATCTCTGTGTAGAAGACATGAGTTATGGGAAGGATGGTAAAGAGCTTTGTAACGTATCGCCGACCCACTTCAAGTGCTCTAAAACCGGAGCAGTATTGCCTGTCGAAAACCCGGAAGTCTGGGTCTATCACGATCAGGATTTTGTGCGTTAAATGATCAATTCTGGCCCGTGGTGTTTCCAGAAGGTTTCCAGTTTCTTCAGTTTTCAGAAGCATTCAGAAACTGGCTGGAAACGACAAAGCATCAGTAAATCAGGCAGTTACAAAAGGAATGTAGTTTCGGTTGTTAAGTGATCTGGAAACGACTTTCATGGGATTCCAACCTGTTGATTTTTAAAGGGAAAAATTCAGTTTCCAGATTCCAGAAAAATTACCCCTAAAGGGGTATTTCGGATGGGCCTCCATGAGGTCGGCCCCATCCGATACCCGGACCCCTTTCGCAACGGAGGCGAGAATGAAAAATAAAATTCACACGGTGGAGCAGCTGGGAAAGCGATACCGGGAAGCCTGGATAATATCACGACGAGTGCCGTCCGGACTGCAGTTGGGATATTCCGCCTACTGGCCGGAGTTTAATCCCAATCGCTGGGAGGTGTATCACGCAGAGGGCATCAAGGCAAAACCAACTCCGGTTTCAGCGGATGCTGTGGATCGGATGGTGGAGTGCATGCGCTGGTTGCGGTGGCTCAATGAGGATGAGCGGGAGCTGGTATGGTTGCGGGCGTCGGGATTACCATGGCGTGTCATTGCAGAAGAGTTGAAGGTTAATCGCAAGACCCCCATGACGCGTTGGAACAAGGCGATGAACCGGCTGAAAATTCATCTTTTGCAAAATAATTCAGGGTAATTTGACCCGCTGAGGGATAGAAAAGGTAAATATGTCCACCAATGTCTTTTTGAGCCATGTTTGGCTCACTGGACAAATTCAGGAGATTTGACAAAAATTATCGCTAAGCTCGAAGCAAAGTACATCCAAGCCCCGCACCAACTCCGGTCCGGGGTTTTTTGTTACCTGAAATTCACCCACGTTCACGGAAGAACCATGGCCAGAATCCTCGTCGAATCCATCGAACATCGATCCGTTGCCAGCCTAGTGCCCTACGCCAATAGCGCCCGTACTCACTCCGATGAGCAGGTGACCCAGATCGCCCGGTCGATCGAGGAGTTCGGGTTTGTGAATCCGGTACTGGTGGGTAGCGATGATGTGATCGTAGCAGGTCACGGTCGTCTGATGGCGGCAAAGCAGCTGGGGATGGAAACGGTGCCGGTGATCGTGCTGGGGCATCTGACCGAGACGCAGCGACGGGCGCTGGTGATTGCGGATAACCAGATTACGGCCAATTCCGGCTGGGATGAAGATCTCCTGAAACAGGAACTGGCCGAACTGGATGCGCTGGATTTTGATCTGGACCTGATGGGGTTTTCCGATGAAGAACTCGAAGGTTTGCTGCTGCTGGATGAACCAGATGGGCAGACCGACGACGATGAAATTCCTGAGCCGGAAGAGCATCCGGTGAGCCAGGCCGGTGATTTGTGGGTGTTGG
>OODV01000359.1 GCA_900299555.1 uncultured Endozoicomonas sp. | reverse complement strand
TCATGTTTCATTCCTCTATTTGACCTTTTGAAATTGGGATTGCAGGATTTAGGTTTAAATAAAAAAAGGGCTAATTAAAAATTAGCCCATAAGTTTGGTTAAAAAAACCAAACACACAGAATATTGATTAACACACATCAGAACAATTCAGGGGATAACTTTTCAGTTATCGTTTTTTTTCCATGCAGTTTCCTCTAAATTAAAGCAAGGTCGTATGCCCGGCAGCTAAGCCGGGCATGTATTCATCAGTTGGTGACGGTTACATCAGAACCGTTGTAGCTGAGCGTATAGACGTCACTGCGTCCCTGACCATCAGCGCCTTCACCACCGACCATCAGCACGCCTTTACTGGTGGTAAAGGAGGCACCATAAGCCAGACCTTCAGGCAAACGGGTTTCAGTCTGTTTCCAGCCACCATCTTTATAGGCATATACTTCAGCGTTCCAGGCTTTAGGGAAGCCTTCATGGGCGAACCAGTTACCGCGGATTGACTGGGCGCGGGCACCATGGAAGTTAGCTCCACCGGCTACGAGGAGAGCACCATTGCTATGGCCTGCATAGGCACCGGCAACCCCTTCCTGAAGTTCAGCCCCAATTGGTGTTGGCAGCTGTGCGAGTTCTTCCCATTGAGCACTCTTGCCTTCAATAGTGACTGATTTCACCATTGGGGTGCGCAGGCCTGGTTTAACTTCACCGCTGACCAGTGTGATTTCATTTCCTTCGCCGACCAGTGCAGCGCCACAGTTTGGCAGGTATGGGCTTTCGCCTCGTACGCTCCAGCTGTTTTCAGCGACGTTATACACCTGGATTTTCTTGTTCCACTGATATTCTTCAGGTGTCATGCCCATGAAGTCATCGACCACTTTCTGCCACTTCTCAGGATCTTTCTTCTGGTCGATGCTTAAAATGTCGGAGAGGTAAGTATCAAACTTACTTTTGTTATAACCACCGAGCACAACAATTTCTTTATCATTTAAGGCGTAAGCTGAGGCGCCCAGCATACCTACAGGCGTTTTGGTCTTAACGGAAGACCAGGTGTTCTTTTCAATGTCGTATGAATGAACGGTATCAAATATAACTGGTGCTTTATCAGAAGATTTTACTTTACCGGAACCGCCCATCACATAAATCTTGCCATCGGCCGCAGCTGCAGCAGCTCCGTCAGGCACTGAGCCTTTAAAATTGGCCAGTTGTTTCCACTGAGGATTTTTTGCTTCTACATCCAGTGCATAGAAAGAATCGCCAGCTGAGCCAAGCCCGACATAAACAACACTGCCAACTTGAACGCCAACACCATTTTTAATACCTTCGGGCAAGTCTGGCCATTGCTGTGAAGCCATTGCCATGGATGATGCAGAAACCAGTGCGGCCAGTGCGGTTACTTTAGCCAGAGTGGATGTTTTCATGATGTTCCCAAAGTCATTTACACTGAAATCAGAAGAAAAAACGTGATTTATTTCTCAGTGCTGGACCAGGGAAGCATTCAATAACAATGCTGTATTAAACGCCCCCTGGATATCAGCTGAAGTACAGACCGTTATTAGAAGCTGCGACGAACCTGTAGAGAGTAAGAAATTTTGTCGTTTGTATTTGCCTTGTCAGAACCGTCCATGTTTTTGTTGTCTTCAGTTTGATAGTAAGCCATACCATGGATATTCCAGTCCTGATCCAGCTTGTAATTGAAGTTTACACCGTAGCGGTTACGCTTCTCATCCAGAGTGACGCCGTTGGCAAACTCATTGTCACGCTGCACATCGAAGCGGGCAAGGCCTTCAAGGAACAGAGAGTCAGTGACCTGACGACCGTAGGCCAGGCGGATCATCCACTGGTCCATCTCTTTCTTGCCAGTAGTTACGTCTTCAAACTTGTCCAGCTCGTTGAAGACACCAACTTTGACATAGTCACCCCAGCTCAGCTTCTGCTTAACGCCGGCTTCCAGTTCATGTTTGTAGTCGTTGTACGCTTTGTAATCTGTAGTAGTGCCACTACGATCCTGTACACGGGTTGGAATGATGGAGGTATAACCACCGAAGAAGAGATCAGTGCTATCGCTTAACTTGTAGTTCAAGCTAGGGAAGAATCGGACTTCTGTATCACGCTTTTTAGCATCCCAGTCGTAAGTATGATGGCGGATACCTGCCATTGGTGAAAATGTCAGGTTACCGATGTTCCACTTATAGCCAACGTAAAGCTGACGACGCAGACGGTTCCAGCCTTCACGGTTTTTGGATGCATCTGCCTGAAGATTACTCATGGTTCCCATGATATGGAAAGGAGAGCCTTTGATGGGTTCAAAGTTAAAAGCAACATAAGTCTGATAAAAGCTACCATTCTGACCGGGTGCATCATCAGTAGTGATTTCGTTTTCTTCAACACCCACATCAATATAGTTAGCGGCAAAAGATGTGGAGGCGGCCATGGCCAGAGCAATACCCATTGCAAGTTTGGTGAATTTCATTTTGGTTCACTCCAGGTGTGTTCAGTGTTTTTCAACAGTTTTTTATGCAGAACTTTTTAAAAGTCTCAGCATGGCTTTTACATTCCGAATTTTTTGCCAGTGAATTCCCCCTTCAAAAGGCAAACTTTTCGGAATGGTTTTTGAAACACAGTAGCTTCAAAAAAGTTAATTTTCTTTTCTATAAGCTGGTAAGCTTTTTTGATAATTGATGTCATTAATTACTGTCTGAAAACGATTGATTCTGCTGTCTGTGCAAAATTTCGTCTTAATTCTGGTTTTTCTTCAACAATCTGGTTTGTCATTGCATCTATCACAAAAAGCTGTACGAGCTTTGATGAAAAAGTTCCTGCACTGTGAAAATTCTCAGTGACTGATGTATGCAGGCAGACATGGGCCAGTTTACTCAGTTCACTTTTTGAATTACCTGTGATAGCAATTACAATACCTTCCTGGGCAATTGCCTTTTCGGCTGTTGTCAAAAGATCCCGTGTGCTTCCACTCCCGGATATCAAAACAATAACGTCATTTTTTTTCATGCAGGCCATTGTCATAATGGCGCTGTGCATATTGTGTAACCCTGTTGCTTTAAATCCGAGTCGCATCAGTCGATATTGACCATAATCAGCAATAACGGCTGATGCTCCTACACCAAAAAAATAGACATTTCTGGCATTGATAATATAACTGGCTGCTTTATTGAGGTCATTAATATCGAGTATGGTTCCCGTATCATTTAATGCCGCCAGAATATGCTTCAGACTTATTTCAACATCATCCAGCTTTGCATTATCCAGTTCGTTTACATGCGACCTAGTATTCAAAGAGTGCTCATGGCTATCCATTATCAGACTCTTAGAAAGAGCAATTCTGAACTCAGAGAAACTCGTAAAGCCTGAGTCTCTGCAATAACGTACGACGCTGGCTTCACTGGACCCGGAGGCTTCTGCCAGTTCAATCAAGGTCTGGTGAATAACGGTATCCGGATGTTCGGTTACAAACCGATTAATTTTTGCCAATGCAGGAGAAAGGTGATCAAACCGGCTTCGCAGTCGGGCTAACAACCCGTAATCTGAATCCTGTCTCATTGCCATTTCCCCTCAGGGGCTCGTTAATTCGTGTAGGCATTAGACATTGAGTGGAGTTTAATTTCATTGATCCTTGTCATATTGTAGAATTTTTCCTTAATTGTGAGCTTATGGTCAGCACTGTGTGATCGATACAAGCATATCTTTACAATCAGTTGAGGGTATATATATGAAATACAATAGGTTAGAGGTCTTTGGCAGGAGAGTTTAAGGAGCAGCCCGGAGAGCCAGGCTGCTTGAAAGAAGGCAGATAAACTTGATTTAGCGTTTTATTGGCTAAATACAATGGACTCTGCGGTTCGAGTGACAGCGTCCTTCAGCTTCGGATATTTACCCAGAATACCGTTAGCTATCAGGTCAATCACAAACATTTGAGCTGCTTTGGAATAAAAGGCACCTGCACTGAATGCTGATTCAGGTACGGCTGTATGTAGAGTAAGCGTCGCTATATTAGCGAGTTCACTGCGTGTATTACCGGTAATGGCAATGATAGCACTGCCCTGCTTTTTAGCTTTGTAGGCAGTATGGATAACATCCTGAGTGTTACCACTGCCGGAAATAAGGACAACCGCATCATTCTTTCTCATACAGGAGGCTGTCATGACGGCGCTGTGCATATCATTTAAGGCGCGGGTTTTCATACCAAGGCGCATCATGCGATATTCGCCATAGGTCGCAATCGTTGCGGATGCTCCGACGCCAAAAAAGTAGATGTTGTCTGCCTGACCGATCAACTCAACGGTTTTATCAAGTAGCTCCCTGTCTAATAATGTTGCCGTATCATTAAGGGAACTAACGGTTTTTGCGAGGCTGCTTTTAACGCAGTCATCGTCATTATCCTCCACCTGAGGAGATTCTTTTAATAGACTGATGGACAGGTCAATTTTAAAAGCGGCAAAACTACTGTAACCGGCATCACGGCAAAAACGTACGACGCTGGCTTCGCTGGAGCCGGAGTTATCTGCCAGATCGACCAGTGTCTGGTGGATGACTTTATGGGGTTCATTGATCACATATTCAGCGACTTTCATCAGTGCCGGGGAGAGGTGCATTTTACGGCCACGCAGCTTGGCGAGCACATTCTCTCCAGCCGAAGTCTTTCTTATAGTAGTGGGTGAAGACATCAAAATTCTCCCTATCCATAGTAAACAAAGTTATAGCAACAAATCACATGGACTCGGAATTACCAGAGAGGCAGTTAGCAACACTCGATGGATAAAATACCCAACCCTATGAAATCTCTTTTCTGATTCAAGAACCGTCGCCCTTCTGCGTTACAACTCCGGTCACACAGCCATGCTTCCGATGTTACGGCTTGCATAGTTGCAGCCCAGTGAGCCCGAATATTCGATTCCATAGGGCGAGCACTTACTAGTTCCCAGATCATCAAGTGATCCAGAGATCCGTTGACAGCATCCTGTCAACGAGTTCCTGGTAGCCTGAAATAATATTGCAGAATGTACCGTAAAGCGGCTATTCATTCCTACTTTTTTTGTGGGTTCAGTAACACATTTACAACATGTTCTGCTATGACCTGAGGCCTTCTTTCTGTCATCAAGATACAAAAAAAACTTTGAAAATATCATGCACAATAAAATCGCTTGCTGTAGTATTACTTCATAGATATATTTAGTGCGAAATATTACTTCATTCTCATTTTCTTAAAGATGACTATGCCTTGAAGACAATTTTCAGTCTCTGAGTTAGTAGCAAGTATTGTGCATTGGTAACCAAAATGGATAAAAAAGATATTCTGAAGCTGCTGGATCATCAACTTATTGCTTCATGCCAGCCTGTTGATAACGGTCCTATGGACACGCCTGAAGCCATTACCCAAATGGCGCTGGCTTGTCGAGAGGGAGGAGCCGCTGCGGTAAGGATACAGGGTGTTATCAATGTTGCAGAAGTTGCCAAAGTACTTGATATTCCTGTTGTAGGCATTGTGAAGCGTGACTTATTAGACAGTGACGTTCGGATTACGCCATTTCTGGAAGATGTGTATGCGCTGGCTGAGGCCGGTGCAAAAGTTATTGCTTATGATGCGACTCAAAGAAAGCGTCCGGTGGCTACATCAGAGCTGGTGGCTGCCATTCATCGTTCCGGCTGTATCGCCATGGCTGACTGTGCCACGCTGGAAGATGGAATTCTGGCTGCGGAAATGGGTGTAGAGCTGATTGGAACGACGATGTCTGGATACACTGGAGGCCCTGTTCCCAAAGAACCTGATTATCAATTGATCCGTGATCTGGCTGAGCGTGGTTATAAAGTGGTGGCTGAAGGCCGTTTTAATAAGCCCGAGTTAGCCAGTAAGGCCATCAGTGAAGGTGCCTACTGTATTACCGTGGGTTCAGCCATTACCCGTGTCGAGCATATTTGCCAATGGTTCTGTGATGCCATAGGTGAAGCTTCTCTGGCTACAGAAAAGTAGAGGGGCTGTCATGATTATTGCAATTGATATTGGTGGCACCAAACTTTCTGCATCCTTAATAAAAGACAACAGACTTATAGATGGGCGACGAGCCAGCACTCCAAAAAGCGGGGCGGCCAGTGATCTCATTCTTGCTCTTGAACAGTTGATAACTCCGTTACTTTCAAAAGCTACCTCTATTGTTGTTGCATCTACCGGCATTATCAATCAGGGGCGGTTAACAGCAGTTAATCCTGAAAATCTGGGTGGTCTGAATGACTTTCCTCTGCAATCTGTTCTTGAAAACATCAGTGGACTACCGGTCAAACTGTTGAATGATGCCCAGGCAGCAGCCTGGGGAGAATATTGCCTGTTAGCTGAAAATAATTGCAGAAATATGGCGTTCATCACTGTTTCTACTGGGGTTGGGGCAGGTCTGGTCATTAATGGGGAATTACAGACAGGAATGAGTGGCCTGGCGGGGCATGCTGGACATATGACGCTGGATATTAATGGCCCGAGGTGTGGGTGTGGCCGTTCAGGGTGTGTTGAAGCATTAGCCTCAGGTACCGCGATTGGGCAGTTAGCCAGTGATCTTTATAAAGCCGACCTCGATGCAAAAGCTGTTTTTGAACGCTACCACCAGGGTGAACAGGATGCCCAGATGGTTATCGATCGTTCCGCTCATGCCATAGCAGAGCTTCTGGGAAATTTGAGAGCGCTACTGGATATAGAGGTTGCCGTGATTGGTGGCAGTGTTGGTCTGGCTGAAGGTTACCTGGAAAGAGTACATCATTTTATGGAACAGCAGCCACCACTGTTTCGGGTTGACCTCCAAATGGCTCGACTGGGCCATGAAGCGGGGCTGAAAGGTGCGGCGCTCTGGGCTGAGCAAGAACAGGCTTCTCAAGAATGTGCCGCTCAATAAACAAGAATTACGAGTTTTTTTTATCGACCGTTGGAGAGTGACTTTATGATTTTTGATCATATCAGCAATAAAGAGAAGTACCGCGGTTTACCCTGGCTCTATGGTGCGCTGGAAGCAATGGCACCCATTACTTCTGAAATCTTTGAACCTGGCCAGATTGTGATTGATGAGAAAACGTTGTTCCTCAATTGCAATGCTTACAACAGCAAACTGGAGTCGGATTGCTTCTTTGAATCCCATAAAGAATACATTGACGTTCATTTGATTGTCTCCGGTGAAGAGGTCATTGGACATAATGAAGAAAGCCTGCTGGAAGTAACCAAGATATATGATGCCGAAGGTGATGCGACTCTGTATCAGGGAAATATTCAGACTCAGTTTGTACTAAAGGCTGGCTGGTTTGCGGTATTTCTTCCCGGGGAGCCTCATCTGGTGGGGCTGCAGTGTGGCGATGACAGTGTTCCAGTGAAAAAGATTGTAGCCAAAGTTGCTGGTCGACTGGCGTCTTTATAAATATTAATTCATCGTCGTTTAATTGATGTTGAAAATTTCAATGCTGTAAAGATAAATGGATACCATAATGAACAAGCTTGAAGGCCTGATTGCCGCACCTCACACCCCTTTTGATGCAAATGGCGACGTTAACCTTCCTGTGATTGATCAGATTGCTGCACTTCTGATTAAGCAGGGCGTCCGTGGTGTTTATGTCTGCGGTACCACTGGAGAAGGGGTTAACTGCTCCGTTGAAGAGCGTAAAGCGGTTGCTGAACGCTGGGTAGCTGCGTCAAAAGGACAACTGAGCATTACTCTTCATACCGGTGCTCTGTCTATTGCAGATACGCTTGAGTTAACACGCCATGCAGAAACTCTGGATATTTTTGCTACATCGGTTATCGCTCCGTGCTTCTTCAAGCCAGGCTCTGTCGATGACCTGGTAGATTACTGTGCCAAGATTGCCGCTGCTGCACCAAGCAAAGCCTTCTATTACTACCATTCCGGTATGTCTGGCGTGATGCACGACATGGAACAGTTCCTTGAAAAAGCCGATAAGGTGATTCCAAATCTGGCGGGTATCAAGTTCAATCATGTTGACCTTTACGAATTCCAGCGTTGTGTTCGTGTGTGCGAAGGCAAGTTTGATATTCCTTTTGGTGTTGATGAATTCCTGCCGGGTGGTCTGGCTGTTGGTGCCATTGGCGCTGTTGGCAGCACCTACAATTACGCTGCTCCCTTGTATCTCGACATTATCGATGCCTTTAACCGTGGCGATCAGGAAACAGTCAGCACTTTGATGAACAAGGTTATTGCGCTGATTCGTGTACTGGTTCAATACGGTGGTGTTGCTGCAGGTAAAGCCGCCATGGCGTTGCATGGTATTGACGTGGGTGATCCACGTCAGCCAATTCGTGCGCTGACTGCAGAACAGAAAGCAGATGTCGTTGCAAAAATGCAGGCAGCCGGTTTTATGGAGCATATGAACCGCTGTGTATAACGGATAGAGTTGTTGTTAAGAGAGCCCCATTACCTGATGGTAATGGGGTTTTTTAATAGGATTGATGTGTTTGATAAAGTGTAGAAGTTCAGCGATTCCCGCTACGCACTTCTTAAAGCTGGATTCTAGAGGGTGTCCAATCAG
>OODV01000195.1 GCA_900299555.1 uncultured Endozoicomonas sp. | reverse complement strand
CTTCATTTACAGGATATTGCAACTTCGGATCGAAGAACCTTTGCAGGATTTAGGTAGAAAACGAAAACAGTTCTTGAAAAGCTGCCCACTTCACACGCATGGACAGCTCAGCGGTCAGCCAACTACTTCGAGAGTCTCAGCAGCTCAAGAATACGAATGAACAAGTTGATAATGGCCAGATATAGCAAACCACCAAAATCAATAGCCTGATCCAGCGTATCACCACAATCTTTCATATCAGCCCAGTGATAGCCAATATAACCACACATGCTGATAGCAATAATCCAGTGAAAAAAATCACCACTCTGGCCGAACAGGATAATCCAGCCAAACTCAATAGCTGCGACAGAAGAGACAATCACAACGAGTATAGTGTGAAGACGCAGAAATAATTTTGGCAAAAGGGTTGCGGCTATAATCATGCCGAATGTAGTCCATGCTGTATACTGAATAGCACGAATCACCTCTTCACCACTGAAGTGCTCAAGGTAAATATTTAACAGAAAGCCTAAGGTGGAGGTCATGATGCTATAGCCAATAAAACTGAAAAGCGGCATTTCGTAATACAACATAATGCCCACCCCAATTCCGCTCATCACAAAATAGAGAAGGAGAAAGACCCAGAGATTAAGTGCTGTCAACCATTCAGTAGGAAAATACTGCACAATCCAATAGTTGAGCAGAAAACCCCACATAAGAACAAGACCAACAACCAGGTTGAATACCGGCTTGCTGACCTGTCTATCCTTAAGAAAAATCAGAGTCAGATACTCTGTAAAATTCCTCTTCTGCCCCATTTCCATAAATACCCCAAACCAAGATAGTATAAACGACAGTCCACATTTAAATGGCCGCGAATATTACATTATGTAGAGGCAGAATGAGGAGTCAGTGTTTTCCTCTGAAAAGATGGGGCAACATCGTTACAGAGCAGGCAGAGAATCATCAAGAATTGCAACCGCTCGTGTCCAGCCTGCAGATGCGCCGCGGATTTTCACTGGAAAGCATGAAACTATAAAGCCTTTATCCGGCAGCGCTTCCAGGTTATGGAGTTTTTCCAAATGACAATAAGCCATATGCCTCCCTGCTTTATGGCCTTCCCAGATCAACGAAGCATCTTTTGTTTCCTGGTATTTTTCCGCAGTATGAACAAATGGAGCGTCCCAACTCCAGGCATCCGTCCCAGTCAGCTTTACACCTCGTTCAAGGAGATAAAGTGTGGCTTCCAAGCCCATTCCGCAGCCGGAAGACACGTAGTCATCATACCCATACCGACTGCCTGCCCTGGTATTGACCACAACAATATCCAGAGGCTGAAGCTCATGACCAATCCTGACTAACTCTTTTCTAACATCTTCGGCAGTGACAACATAACCATCTTCAAAGTGCCGGAAATCGAGTTTCACACCATTCTGAAAGCACCACTCCAAAGGAACCTCATCTATGGCTATGGCGCGTTCACCTTCATTCATTGTGGAGTGAAAGTGGTAAGGAGCATCGAGGTGAGTACCGTTATGAGTAATTAACTCTACTTTCTCAATGGCCCAGGCTTCTCCATCTGGAAGATCTTCCTTAACCAAACCTGGAAAGAATGGAGCGATCTGCGAAAAAGTGTCCTTATGACTCATATAGGTTATTTTTGGGCCATAGCCAACAGGGTCTGATATCACATCATTCTCAAGATACATTGAGATATCAATCATCCGCCTGGTCACAAAAATTCCTCCTGAAAGTTTTTAAAATAGTTTTTGAAATACTGACTTAATACAATAGCAATGATGCAGACAAAATGTATAACCTGCTTTACCAGTGAAGTATCAACAACACTAATCATTCAAAAAGTTCAGTTTATTGAATGATTCACTAAATAACTATGATTGAATAATATCACAATCAATATACAAGAATTAATCATACATTGATAAGAAACGTAAGCATCAGGAATTGGATATAGAGGGAACTCTACCGCTGACACCACGGACGGTAGAGTGAAACCTTCAGGCAGCACCTTCCTGAGGTTTGGGTTCAAACATGGGAGGCAACAACGGCATTTCCATCGCCTGATGAACAAGCGCCATAATATCCATCTCACAGAGACGGTGAAGGACTGACAGGTCATCAATCACATAATATAAAGGTTGGAGAATATCAATTCGATAAGGTGTTCTTAGAGCTGCCAGAGGATCAAATGCGGTTCTGACAGGAATATCACTATCCAGCGCATAACCTGTTTCCCCATAACTGGACAGTATTCCTCCACCATAAATTCGTAGCCCTTTGGGAGTTTCGACCAGACCAAACTCCACCGTTAACCAGTATAACCTGGCAAGATAAACCCGCTCTTCCTTGGTTGCAGCAAGCCCCAGTCTGCCATAGGTCTCAGTAAAATCTGCAAAATCCTGATTGGTTAATAATGGGCAGTGACCAAATATTTCATGAAAAATATCGGGTTCCTGCAGATAATCCAGCTCTTCTCGTACACGAATGAAGGTCGCAACCGGAAATTGCTTATCTGCCAAAAGCTTAAAAAAACTGTCAAATGAAATCAGTGCCGGAACTCTGGCAACACCCCAGCCTGTCTTATCTTTTAGCCCCTGGTTAATTTCATCAAGCTGGGGAATACGATCAGGTGGCATTGCCAGTTCTTCAATACCGTTCATGTACTCATCACATGCCCGACCTTTCAATAACTCAATCTGCCGGTGATACAGTATACTCCAGGTTTCATGCTCCTCTTCCGTATATTCAATAAAGCCCGACTCATCAGGCTTTCTTGCCTGATATTTGGATGACTTCATAAATACTCTCCCCGACCTTTTTGACGGGATAATAAAAGGAAAGTATTACCCCATCTGATTGAAGGTTCGTTCCCTGAAAAGCCCTCTAGTAAACTATAGGCCACCAGCAGTCATACTGTCCCATCCAAGGGCTAAACGATTTAAATATCAGCAGGTTAACCCTGAATACAATTAAAGAACGCCTCTTCGTATTTGATCCCGCTCAATGCTTTCAAACAGTGCAGTGAAGTTACCTTCACCAAACCCTTCATCACCTTTGCGCTGAATAATTTCAAAGAAAATGGGGCCAATAACTGTTTCTGTAAATATCTGCAGCAACAGGCCACCATCTTCTGTCGGTGCCCCATCCATAAGAATGGCATTTTTCTTAAGTTCTTCTAAATCTTCATGATGCCAGGGTAGTCGCCCGGGAAGCATCTCATAATAAGTTTCTGGAGGAGGTGTCATAAAAGCAGTTCCACTTGCGCGCATGGCCGGCACACTGTGGTAGATATCCTTTGAATAGAGAGCAATGTGTTGAATTCCCTCCCCCTTGTATTGCTTGAGATACTCTTCAATCTGGCTCTTATCATCCGATGATTCATTAATGGGGATTTTGACTTTACCACAGGGACTGGTCATGGCCCGGGATTTCAACCCTGTAAGCTTACCCTCAATGTCAAAGTAACGAATCTCCCTGAAATTAAAAATATCTTCATAAAAAGAGGCCCACTTATCCATATTCCCCTGATGAACATTGTGGGTGAGGTGATCAATAAATGTGAGACCAACACCTTCAGGCTCTTGCCCAGCACCTTCGAGAGGTACAAAGTCCACATCATAAATGGAGCCCTTATCACCATACCGGTCAACCAGGTAAATAAGACTCCCACCAATACCAATTATGGAAGGAATATTTAACTCCATCGGCCCACTTGTGGTCGGCCCAGGCTCACAGCCCAGCTGGAGCGCTCTTTCATAAGCAAACCCGGCATCCTCAACCCGGATTGCAAAGGCACAGGCACAGGGCCCATGCGCATGGGCAAATTGCTGAGCAAAAGAGTCAGGTTCCCCATTAACAATAAAGTTGATTCCCCCCTGACGGTATAAGGTCACTTCCTTTGAGCGATGGCGGGCCACCGGAGCAAATCCAAACTGTTTGAAAAGGCTATCCAGAGCCACTGGATCAGGCGCCGCATACTCGACAAATTCAAACCCGTCAGTTCCCATTGGGTTCGTGCTGGTAATCTTTGACATTTTGTTCGTTGTCATGCTTCGTCCTCGTTTACATTCCAGCCACAGTATAGAGAAAGTATACGATTGGCCTGATGCAAAAGCCTTGCGATCTGCAGCCTTGTTACGCAAGATGATACAAAAGCTTTGCATCTGTGAATTGGCGGAGCCAGTAAACTGGGCTTACACTTCCTGTCACAAACAGTTGGACCTGCAGTTTTGTATAGCTCTTGTCAATAAAATCGGCAGAAGCTCTGATTGCCGGAGGCTGTAGTTTCAGGCTCTGTTGACATGAAGCTCTAAACCAGAGACATCCGTTAGAAATATTCTGACTGGTGCTGAAAAGTAACTTTAAATCAACAGCCCCTAATGGAAGAACATTATTACCCCGGTTAGAACAGATGATCAGCACGCGTGTTTCTGTACTGAAGAGAAGTGCGACAATAAGGCAGCGAGGGATCGGGCTATGAACAGGAATGTACTGGACACATACGACATAAGACTTTTGTCTGCACTTCAGCAGGATGATGCACTGTCTTTGCAATGCCTTGCTGAGCTGGTAAGTCTCTCAGCCTCGCAATGCTCTCGCCGTATCAGTCGGCTGAAAGCAAAAGGCTATATCCAAAAGCAGGTCACTTTACTGAACCCACAAGCCGTAGGTCTTGACGTTGAAGCTTTTGTTACTGTTTCTCTGGATAATCACACCCCGGATTCAGCAACCCATTTCAAAGAGGCCATTCTGAAAATGCCACCCGTTATGGAGTGTCACGCCATAACGGGCAGTGATGGTGATTATCTGTTGAAAGTTGTTGCCAAAAATCAGCAGGCACTCTCCTTTTTCCTGATGGAAGAGCTCATGAAGATAACAGGAGTCAGCCAGATAAAAACCGCTCTTGCCCTTTCAACCATTAAGTCCACCACGGCACTTCCACTCAGTTTATAGAGGGTATTATGGAGTTCCCTATGAAGTTTACCCTGACAGGTACCGGTAGCGTGAAGGGATGTCCGGTCTATGGGTGTGATTGCCCGGCCTGTATAAAAGCAGTTATGGACCCATTTCTGCGCCGCCGGCCGGCCTCTGCAATCCTGCAGTCAGAAGGTGAGCAGACGTTGATTGATGCGGGTCTGACAGACTTGGAAGAACGTTTTCCGGCGGGGTCTTTGAAACAAATCCTGCTAACCCATTACCATATGGACCACATTGCAGGTCTATACAGTTTACGCTGGGGCAGCTCCCTCAAAATTCCGGTGATCGGTCCGGATACATCTGATGCCCCAATAGATCTTCTGAAACATTCCGGCATTCTCGATTTTTCTCCGTCTGTTACTCCTTTTGCCACTTTTCAGCTGGGAGGTGTTGAGATTACACCGATTTCTCTCAGTCATTCTCGCCCAACCGTTGGTTATGTCTTCCATCGCAATGGCCGCAGGCTTGCCTATCTGACTGATACATTAGGCCTGTCAGAAGAAACTCTGGCTTTCTTCGCAGATACCCCACTCAATATCATGATCATTGACTGCAGTTATTCACCGGACATTGCCGACCCTCCCGGATCCCATAACAACCTCAAAGATGTCATTGAGCTGCATAACAAAATACAGCCATCCCGAACGATTCTTACCCATATAGGTCATGAGTTGGATAATTGGATGAATACCCATCCGCTGCCAAAAGATATTGAAGCCGGGCATGATGGCCTGGTGATTACGCTGTAAAGCTAGTCCCCCAAAAATGCAGCACCTCTGACTCCGCTGGAATCACCATGCATGGTTTTTAATACTGGAGTACAACATTCTCCGCCAAATACCCACCCAAGCAACAACTCGGGAAGATTACTGTAAAGCCAGCCTATATTAGACATACCACCACCCAGTAGAATCACATCTGGGTCAAGCGTATTGCCGACCTGTGCCAGAGCCCTTACTAATCGGCGCTCATACTGCGGCAACACATCAATGGCTTAAGAAGTACCTCTCTGTGCGTTCTCAACAATATGTTCAGCAGACAAAATCTTACCCGTCAGACGTTGATATGAATGAAAAAGCCCTGGACCGGAGACCCAAGTCTCCACACAATTAAATCGACCACAGTAGCACTCAAGTGACAGCTACTCATCTTGATCCAGCCATTGAAGAGGATTGGACACCCACTCACCCGCCACACCATTTCTACCGATGTGAGCCTTGCCATTAATTGCAACTCCTGCCCCAGCCCCTGTATCAAGATTGACTGCAAAGAGCATATCATCTCCCTTTGCAAAACCGTCAACAGCTTCAGATACCGTCAGGCAATTAGCATCATTTGCAATGCGAACCTCTAGCCCCATTGAATCGGTAAGATCCTGGAGCAAGGGTCGGCCGTTAGTCCATGCAGAATTCGCATTTTTTACTGAATCAGAAACCAATGAAATCATTCCGGGGATACCAACCAGACAATCAGGTTAACTATCTGATGATAATCACCCTTTGGGCTGGTTACTCTTTTTCAAAATAATCCGTTATTTGTTTTATCAAGCGCAATAACATTAGTTTTCGTGCCACCAAGATCAACACCAATCTTCACCTGAATACTCCTGAAGCGCAAAGCTGCCATCATATAGCGCTGTATTCAAAAATCATAATCAAGGCCTCATAGCGGACAAAATGCCGACATTCAACTATGTTGAAATTTCGTTGTTAACATGTACTCAATGATGTTCACTGTGAGTCCAGGACTACCTGTCAGATTCATGGTGGTTTGGAGTTGTCGCTATGTCTGATTACACCGAGCTGATGGGTGAGTTGCTGGAACTGGGCATCAATGCTAATCCTGCACTCCCATTTACTACCTGTATACTGGATTCCTCTGGTCAAATACTGGTAACTGCCTGTAACGCCTGTCATATCAGCCCTCTCTATACCGCTGAAGGGTTGGCTCTGCACCTACTCGCCAGTGAGTTTGATTGCCATAAAAAACAGCCACTTACCTTGATTACAACGTCAGAGCCAGATGACCTTAGCTTAATGGCAATCTTCTGGGCTCGTTGCCAGGGAATTCATATCGACGAGATCATTTATGGCGTTTCAAGAGCAAGCCTGAAGAAAATCTGGACTCAAGATCCCAGCCAGGGTCTGGATGAAAACCTAAAGCGTTATCCCGATGATTTCCGGAACAGTCTCAGTATTCATGGACAGATACTGGCCGATGAATGCTATGAAGCCTTCGAAGAAGGCAAAGCGATGTTTGATCGAGGCGATGATCCCATCAGGAGCATGGACATTGACCAGTACTGGATGACCGGCGACTGGTTAATTGATGATTGGGAAGAAGAAATAGAGTAGAGAATACTCCTTGAGACAGTCCTGGAAGGTTATATACGATATTTACCACTTAAAACGGTAAATATCGTACTTTCAAGCAGTTAAAAAATATAGTCAGCGTGAAACCTTAAGTGATCCTCTATAAATGAAGCGATAAAATAGTAAGAATGATCATAGCCTTCCTGCATTCGCAACGTTAATGGATACCCCACTCCTGATGCAGAGAGCTTTAATGCCTCAGGCTGTAACTGTTCTGGCAGAAAGGAATCCTCACTCCCCTGATCAACTAATGCAGGAACATATACAGTCGACGTTTTTATCAACTCACTGGCATCATATGTTTTCCAAAGCTCACGATCATTGCCCAGGTATCCCATAAACGCTTTTTGTCCCCAGGGGGTATTAATCGGGTTACTGATTGGACTGAAAGCTGAAACTGATAAATAACGATCAGGATTTCTAAGGGCAATAGTTAAGGCGCCATGTCCCCCCATTGAGTGACCGGAAATACTGCGCTTTTTGCTAACAGGAAAATGTTTTTCAATCAGATCGGGTAATTCAGAAACCACGTAATCATACATACGATAATGTTGATTCCAGGGAGGCTGAGTCGCATTCACATAAAATCCAGCCCCGAGACCAAAGTCGTAGGCTGCTTCAGGATCACCTGGAATGTTATCCCCTCTTGGGCTGGTGTCAGGCGCAACAATCGCAATCCCCAATTCTGAAGCAATACGCTGGGCCCCCGCTTTCTGCATGAAATTCTCATCAGTACACGTCAGCCCTGATAACCAGTAAAGAACAGGAACTGGCTGTTCCAGACTTTGGGGTGGAAGGTAAATGGCAAAGCGCATAGCACAGCCAAGACTTTTTGACTCATGGGTGTACTGCTTATGCCAGCCACCAAACAGTTTGTTACTACTGATATTCTCAAGGGACATATTATGGCTCAGTAAGGAGCAGCCCCGCAGCTACCAATAAAGCCGCAGGGCTATTTTGAAAAGAAAGGCTACCAGGGCCTGTTGACACTTTGTACCGGAGCTATACATGTAATTATTGCTGGTAATGAATAACCGACCGAATGCTTTCCCCCTTATGCATAAGATCAAAGGCAGTGTTAATGTCCTCCAACCCCATCGTATGAGTAATAAAATCATCAAGTTTAAATTTGCCAGCCATATATTGCTCAACGATTCCGGGCAGCTCAGAGCGCCCTTTAACCCCACCAAAAGCAGACCCACGCCATACACGGCCAGTAACCAGTTGGAATGGACGGGTAGATATCTCCTGACCTGCACCAGCCACCCCAATGATCACGGATTCACCCCAGCCTTTGTGGCAGCACTCCAGTGCAGAACGCATCACGTTAACATTACCGATGCATTCAAAGGAAAAGTCCACCCCACCATCCGTCATCTCAACAATAACGTCTTGAATCGGCTTGTCATAATTCTTTGGATTAATACAGTCTGTGGCACCCAGTTTTTTTGCGAGCTCGTATTTGGATTCATTGATATCGACACCGATGATCCGGCTGGCGCCGGACATTACAGCACCAATCACCCCTGAAAGACCAATGCCGCCCAAGCCGAAGATAGCAACAGTGTCCCCTTTCTGCACTTTGGCTGTTTTAAGCACTGCCCCCATACCGGTAGTTACGCCACAACCGAGCAGACAGACTTCCTCGAGAGGTGCTTCCGGATTCACTTTGGCCAGAGATATTTCTGGCAGTACAGTGTATTCAGAGAACGTCGAACAGCCCATATAATGATAGACTGGCTGACCATCTTTGTAGAATCGGGTTGTGCCATCAGGCATAAGGCCTTTACCCTGAGTTTCACGAATTTTCTGACAAAGGTTGGTTTTGCCAGATAAGCAGAACTTGCACTCACCACATTCTGGGGTATAGAGAGGAATGACGTGGTCACCAACCGCAACACTGGTCACACCCTCACCCACCATTTCAACAATACCACCGCCTTCATGACCCAATACTGCCGGGAAAATACCTTCCGGATCATCACCTGACAAGGTAAAGGCATCGGTATGACAGACCCCGGTCGCAATGATTCTTACGAGCACCTCGCCAGCTCTCGGTAACATTACATCAATCTCTTCGACAGAGAGTGGTTCACCTGCTGACCAGGCAATAGCTGCTTTTGATTTAATAAATTGATCAGACATAAATTTTCCTTTAGTACTCAATTCCAGCATCAGTAGATGCTGAGAGCTTGGCCATTGGCGATGCGCCTTTTCCAACTATTGTATTTATTATTCAGTAATTGATAATCCATCTGATTCGAAAATCATTTTTACCTGAGTGCAATAATGTATTCTTTAGAAGGTATTACCGAATTTGTAACCGTAGCTGAGACCCGTAGTTTCACAACTTCAGGAAAACGGCTGGGCATTTCAACAGCCCAGGTCAGTCGTCAAATCAATCACTTGGAAAACAGACTGAAAACAAAGCTGTTTTATCGAACAACCCGCAAAGTATCCATGACCGAAGAAGGTGGCATTTTCTATCAGCACTGCCGCCAGATTCTCAATAACCTTGAAGATGCAGAAAGAGCGATTTCCAATCGACAGGAGAAGCCTCAGGGTCTGATAAAAATGACAGCACCCGTTTCATACGGTGAACAGTATGTTATGCCAGCCATACTGGATTACATGGAAATGTTTCCGCAAATCGAGGTTAGCTGTAACCTGACCAACCAGACTCTGGATCTGGTTCAGGAAGGTTATGATCTGGCGATCCGCCTTGGCCATCTGAAAGATTCATCAATGATCGCAAAACAGCTCTCGACACGAACCCAGTTTGTCTGTGCCGCTCCTTCCTACCTTGAGCGTCATGGGACACCACACACTCTGTCAGAGCTAAGTCAGCACAACTGCCTGACCGGTAACACACCCTATTGGCGGTTTATGGAAAACAGCAGGCAACGAACAATAAAGGTCAGTGGCAACCTAACCTGCATGAGTGGCCATATCCTGACTGATGCTGCGAAACGGGGCATGGGGCTTGTGCAATTACCCGGTTACTATGTAGGCAACGCTATCCAATCACGTGAGCTGATTGTTTTACTGGAGCCATTCTGCGAGCCCAGAGAAGGTATATGGGCCCTGTATCCGCACAACCGACAGCTTTCACCAAAAATACGGATGCTTGTAGACCTGCTGGCAGAGAAGTTACCTGTGGTTTGACCAGTAAATTTTTGTCATGAGGATTGATCACAGACCTAATTGAGTGCGCCCTTTGATCCATATAAAAAAGGCCACCTTTCGGTGGCCTTAATCAATTACCAAGAATAAGACAGAAACTTATTCGTTGTTGAGCAGGATATTAACCTTCCCTCTTTCTTTTAAACTGGCAAGGTATTCATCAAACATAACCCGGCCATTGCTTGCCGCTATGAATTGACGCAACCCCTTTAACTGCTCAGGAGTTGCCGCGGCCTCACCCGGATAGATAGCATTCAAGGCCACAATGGCATAATCGCCATTGTGAAGAATCGCGGTATCATAAGATACACTCTTACCAGGATGAGGCATTTTGAAAGCTTTTTGAAGTAATTGAGCAGGAACATCAGCCTTATTTCTGTTGGTTTTCAGGCTTTCCACAATCTCTAGCTTCTGCTCATCAGCCAGTACTTTCAGCGAAGAACCTGACTGGAGTTTGGCAATCAACTCTTCAGAACTTGCAGCCAGCTGTTCTGCGGCACGGGTATCTTTCAATGTTGCAGCAATAGCGTCTTTGACATCAGCCAATAGGATCAATTCAGGCTTCTTGTGATCTTTGACTCTGAGCACAACAGCCTGTTCAGGGGTAATCTCAATCAGCTCACTGTTAGCACCAAGACTCAGGACATCATCACTGAAAGCCGCAGCCGATACACGGCCATCACTAGCAATACCTGAATCAGCACCATTACGACCAAAAGGCTCACTGGTCATAATGTTAAGACCTAGCTGCTCGGCAGGCTGAGTCAGATCAGAAGCCTCAAAGCTGATATCCGCGAGCTGCCTTGTCTGCTCCAGAAACAACGAGTCAACTTCGTTTTGTTTGAGCGCTGTTTCAATTTCTGCACTCATTTCATTCAGTGATGGAACATCCACTTCATCACGAGAAGTGACTGTCAAAATCTGTAGGCCAAAGTCAGTTTCAATGGGCTCGGATACCTCACCAACACCAAGCCCGGCTACCGTATTATCGAACTCATCACCGAAGAATCCTGGCTCTACAGCCCCAAGATCACCACCCTTCTCCGCTGTCATAGGATCATCGGAATAGGACCTGGCCAGTTCAGAAAAACTGTTTCCAGCTTCCAGTTTAGCGACAACTTCATTCGCCCTGGCCTTTGCCTCATCGAACGAGCGATCTTCACCAGTCTGAATCAGAATGACGGAGACATGAGCGTTATTTCCAGACTGCTGCTTCAACTGCTCGATACGGTACTGGTATTCCGCTTTAATATCTTCAGCCGAAACATCGATACTTGTGGCAATGTCATTCTTGTTGAGAACAACATAGTCCACCACAACCTGTTCGAGCGTCATGAACTGATTCGAATTGGCATCGTAATAGGCCTTAATCTCATCATCAGAAGGCACGATAGCTTTTCGAACCTCATCTGCAGGCAGAACGACCCAGGCAAGGTCTCGAGTCTGACCTTCAAGGCTTTGCAGGCGCTTGAGTTCTTCCACGGTCACAAACTCGGTATTCGCAACCCCGGAGCGCAATTGCAGCAATAGTGTTTCTTCACGAATGGCGTCTCTGAATTGAAGTGGCGACATACCATAACTGCGCACCATGATCTGAAAACGATCTGCATCGAAACGGCCATTTTGCTGAAACTGTGGCATGGAAACGATCAGCTTATCAATTTGAGACTGGCTGACGTCCATTTTTTGATCTTCAGCATTTTGAAGCAACAGCTGACGATCAATCAAAGCTTCCAGAACCGAGCTTTGTAATAACTGATCATCCAGCATGGAGGGATCAAACTGCCCACCCATTTGCTGAATCAAGACCCGCCTCTGCTGATCTACAGCCTGAGCCAGCTCTGCCCAAGTTATATCCTTACCATTCACTGACGCCACTTCTGGATTGTTTGGATTGGGCGCAAGTGTTTCGAGGCCAGTAATGGCCATCATAAAAGCGATGATGCCGACGACAACAAATGTCACCCAACTCTTCGCTTTGTCCCTCATCGATTGCAGCATATAAACCTCAGGTACCAGGGCCGCTGAGACAGCAAAGTAAACCCCTTATTCTTCACCCCCGGTGATGAAGACCGGGCTTTAAAAAAAAAGCGCATCATCGGATGCGCTTTCTCGTGAACCGGCAGACAACTCCCCTGAAATAATTCATGTGGAACCCTGCCTTGTCCACCTGATGAAATAGAACCGATAGAAAGCCCTACGGAGAGAGCCTTATCAGTTCACGGCATCCTTAAGAGCCTTACCAGCCTTGAAGCTTGGAATTCTTGCAGCAGCGATTTCAATAGGCTCGCCTGTCTGTGGGTTGCGACCAGTACGAGCGGCACGCTCTTTCACAGAAAATGTGCCAAAACCTACCAGAACAACCTGCTCACCATCTTTCAGTGCACCAGTGACAGAGCTAATCACGGCGTCCAGGGCTCGACCAGCGGCAGCCTTAGAAATGTCTGCAGATGCAGCGATAGCATCAATAAGCTCGGACTTGTTCACTCTATTCCCCTTCTAAGTAGGATGCGATTTCAATCATTAACAGAGGATAGACACAGAAAGCGTGCTGGCAACTGAGTAATTTGCCGGTCTTCTATCATCTACCCAATCGGGTGCGACCGATATGCTGCTGCATTTTCAAGTGAAAAACAAGCACCACACAGACACCTTCGTGCTTAATATCCTGCCAACCAGCCAATTTAATCTCTGACCACTGAAAATAATCGACAGAACTCACTTTGCCCGATGGAAACCAGTCGTACCGACCGCGCAACGCGAGCGATAATACCGAGGCAGTATGAAGTCTGATAATCTGCCGTCAAGCAAATTGTCTAACTATATTCATGAAGTCTGGCGGAATGACCGACCTCCCCCCGGGATTACTGAAAGCACTTGCAGTCATCCAGGGGGCTGATTAAACCGGGGAAGCAGTTAGTTCCTGTTCGGAGGGTCATTAGAAAGCAAATCACCGGTTACAGCATTAACCTGCTCGGTTGACCTGTTCGGTTATTCCGGTAAAAGAAGATTTCTTCTATCCGCATGTAGCCAAAGCTGCTTAACACCTTTGGTTCTATGGCTCAGACCTGACTCCTGATCCGAAGTAGCGGCAATTTATACCAATCGTCCGACGGTTCTGTCAACTGGAGAATCAACCGGAAAGCCCCGTCATTACTGAACGACCGCCCAAATTAGGACGGTCGCTCATAATCAATACTCAGTGTGTATTGACACGATCATCATTTTTCTGCCCGGATTTCTGTTCGGAGTCGGCTACTTCCAGTGCTTTTTCCGGTAAAGCTTCAGGCATATAAGACAGAGCAACCTCCAGAACTTCATCAATCCATTGAACTGGAATAATCTCAAGATCCGCCTTGATGTTGTCTGGAATCTCTTTGAGATCACGGCGGTTTTCTTCAGGAATCAGCACCTTCTTAATACCACCACGATGGGCTGCCAGCAGCTTCTCTTTAAGGCCACCAATCGCCAGAACCTGGCCTCTCAGCGTAATTTCTCCCGTCATGGCAACATCAGCCCTGACAGGAATACCGGTCAGGATCGATACCAGGGCGGTACACATGCCCACTCCCGCACTTGGACCATCTTTCGGTGTCGCACCTTCGGGAACGTGGATGTGCAGATCATTTTTTTGATGGAATTCAGGATCAATTCCCAACGCTGCCGCACGGGAACGAACCACCGTTAAAGCTGCCTGAATCGACTCCTGCATAACGTCGCCCAGAGAACCGGTCTTGATGATCTGACCTTTACCTGGTACTGCTACGGACTCAATGGTCAATAATTCACCACCCACCGAAGTCCAGGCCAATCCTGTGACCTGCCCGATTTGATCCTGCTCCTCAGCACGCCCATAAGTGAACTTGCGAACACCCAGAAAGTCTTCGAGGGCCTCTGTAGTCACCACACTCTTCCGATCTTTTTCAGAGAGCGCTTCCTGCTTCACGGCACGGCGACAAACTTTGGCAATTTCACGCTCTAATCCACGCACTCCCGCTTCTTTGGAGTAATAACGAATGATATCGAGCACTGCATCATCGTCAAAGGAAAGCTCACCTTTTCTGAGGCCGCTGCGCTTGATTTGCTTGGGAATCAGGTAACGTTTGGCGATATTAAGTTTCTCATCCTCGGTATACCCCGGGATACGGATAACTTCCATACGATCCAGCAACGGGCCTGGAATATCCATGGAGTTAGACGTGCAGACAAACATGACATCCGAAAGATCGTAATCCACTTCCAGGTAGTGATCGTTAAATGAGTTGTTCTGCTCAGGATCCAGCACCTCCAGCAAGGCTGAAGCGGGATCACCACGCATATCAGAACCCATTTTATCAATCTCATCCAGCAGGATCAGCGGGTTTTTAACTTCAACCTTCGCCATCTTCTGGATCAGCTTACCTGGCATGGAGCCGATGTAAGTCCGACGGTGACCACGGATCTCGGCTTCATCACGAACCCCGCCCAGCGCCATTCGGACAAACTTGCGGTTGGTAGCCCTGGCCAGCGATTCACCCAGCGACGTTTTACCAACACCAGGAGGTCCTACCAGGCAGAGAACAGGCCCCTTCAGCTTACGAACCCGCTTCTGTACAGCAAGATATTCCAGTATGCGCTCCTTAACTTCTTCCAGTCCATAATGATCGGCCTCAAGAATATCCTGGGCACGTTTCATGTCGTGGCGAACTTTGCTGCGCTTTTTCCAGGGTACACTGAGCATCCAGTCAATATACCCACGAACCACCGTTGCCTCTGCCGACATCGGCGACATCATTTTGAGCTTTGCCAGTTCTGCCAGTGTCTTTTCCCTGGCTTCCTGGGTCATACCTGCCTGATCAATTTTTGCCTTAAGCTCTTCCAGCTCATTGGGGGCATCATCCATATCGCCCAACTCTTTCTGAATAGCCTTCATCTGCTCATTCAGATAATACTCACGCTGGCTGCGCTCCATCTGCTTTTTAACGCGACCACGAATTTTCTTCTCTACCTGAAGAAAATCCATCTCTCCCTGCATAATCCCAATCAGATACTCAAGACGATCACCCAGATCTTCGATTTCAAGCATCTTCTGCTTGTCCTCGATTTTCATTGGCATATGCGCACTGATGGTATCCACCAGTTTGCCTGGGTCTTTAATCCCGGACAGTGAGCTAAGTACCTCATTGGGCACCTTCTTACTCAACTGAACATACTGTTCAAATTGTGACATTACAGATCGAACCAGCAACTCACCTTCCCGGTCACTGATTTGCTCTGACAACTGCTCATGTACTTTAGCTTTTACCAGCCCGTCATCTTCATAGATGGCATCAATGGTAACTCGAGTTTCACCTTCCACCAGAACTTTTACGGTACCATCTGGCAGCTTCAGCAATTGAAGAATACTGGCCACTGTACCCACAGCAAACAGATCTTCTACCTGTGGATCATCGGTCTGTGCACTTTTCTGAGCTACCAGTAGAATTCTCTTATCCCCTGACATTGCCAGATCCAGAGCCTGAATGGATTTTTCCCGACCAACAAACAGCGGGATCACCATATGCGGATAGACCACAACATCACGGAGGGGTAACAACGGCAGATCGAAGCTCTCTGATGGTTGCAGGGTATCTTTATTATCCATAGCTCAGCCCCTATATGTTCATTACCAGTAAAGCCTGCCATATACCGGCCTGTTCACCGGATAAAAAATAGAAAAATGAAAACCTGGCAGGCATTCAGGACACGATCTATTACGTGCTTAATACATGGTCAGCCCACAGCAGGAAACACCTGAAATACAGTCTGAATCACCTGTAAAACTGGCCATAGCCTCTAAGATGGGGCTTTTCCAGCTAAATTACAATAGCCATGTCTTTTCGTCCTTTGAAAATCGATAAAGTTCCATTAACCAATAACTTGTCTGACGCCTGACAAAACTGCGAGTAATAATAGGCTCATGAACTCCCGAAACACTGAGTAATCAGGAAAGAGTCTAACTAACGTCAAAAGTCGCATAAACTTCAATAAATGTACGATGGTTCATAAACTTTCAATAAAGCAGCACCAACTGGCCTCATCAATCCACGAAAGAGTAAAGCTTCATGTCAAAGAAGTCTGCAACATCAAGAACTTGCAAAAGATCGGGTTTCTGGTAACATACAAACCATTCGGAAGAGACGTCGCATCGACTCTTCAGGAGAGTCGGAGCGTAGCGCAGCCTGGTAGCGCACCACAATGGGGTTGTGGGGGTCGGAGGTTCAAATCCTCTCGCTCCGACCAAATCTTTTACCTGCCATCATGGCTAACACCCTTCTCCCTTTATCCACAACCAAATCATTTCCCATATTTGAATGCCTGGTAATACTTTTTAGTCGAGCTGTAGACAGCCCCCCCTGTTTTCGCTATTTATACCAATTGCCTTTTCTAACTACTGTATAACTGCCCACTGGCGAGAGCATAAACTGAATAGACGTCCAGCTTCGCCGCATAGATTGTTCCAGGCCTCGCAGC
>OODV01000394.1 GCA_900299555.1 uncultured Endozoicomonas sp. | reverse complement strand
TGAACATTAAGCTCGAAACCCAGAGCAGCATAGACTGCTTGTAGAGTCGGTAATATAAGAGAATTGGCCAGTTCAGAAGTTACACTGGAAATGCTTTATTAATTTCAGAAATAAACTTCTCAAACGTCCGTAATACCTAAGCTCTAAAGCTGAGCAAGGAATATGATGATGGTTTTTTTCTTATTCTAGGCTCATGTCTATATAAAGATCGTCCTGTAAACAATGAACAAATTGACGAAATCTCAGAACGTCTTACTCAAAGTGATTTTGGCATACACAAAGATCTAACCGGTCGGTATTTGATTTTAACTTGCCATAACGAAAATGCTTTTGTAATTAATTCGATATTTGGCACATTTCCATCTTACTTTGACGAAAGGCAGAATTTCTTATGTTCAAGTAATCAAAGCATTCTTAATAAGTTAAACCATTTTGACTTAGATAAAGATGCGATTAAAGAAAGAATCCTGTTCTATACAAACTATAGCGGTACCTTTTGCAAGGATATTTCAGAACAACCTAGCTGCAGCATTATCACTTATGATTCAAGAGAGCATAAAAAAAGTATTTTATCAGGCTTGAGTGGTGTTTTTAGAAAAAAACTAGAAAAAAATAATGTTATTGATGATTTGTTACACAGAATGGAATCATTGTTAACTGGGTATAAAGAATACAGTTGGGGGAGTAAATTTTCTATTGCTTTATCTGGCGGTAGGGATTCACGATTTTTACTATCTCTTCTAGGTAAAATAGTAGGGACGAATGATATTAGCTGCTTTACTGTTGGTGAATCACATGATATCGAATGCTCTATTGCAAAACATTATACAGAAAACTTTGGTATCAACCATGAAATCCTGTCCCCAGACTTTGTAGATCCTGCTGAACTATCCAAATATGTTGGTTTTTTTGAAAACTTCAATTTCCCTTTTCAATACAAAGTACAATTAATTGATTTTTTAAAAAATAGAGATCTCTCTGTCTTAAACACGGTCATACCAGAAACATTACTATGCCATCTTGACTATTTTGAGGGTAATGACTCATCAGTTAATAACTTCCTGGCTAGCCGAGTAAGCTGCATTAAAGATATTGATATTATCAATGGCCCAGATGTAAAGAAAAAATCATTATTGGCTGCAAATAAAATCTGGAAAAATCTTTGTGATCAACTCCCAAACAATGATGTCCTACAAAAAATATTTTTCGAGCTAACCACGTTTCAACGAGACTGGGTTTACCGAACATTAAGACCATATGATGTCTATGGTCACGCAGTATGTATAATGGAAGACCCTGAAGTATTATTTATTTTAAGCAATCTTAAAAAAGAAGATATGCTAAAGGATAGATTTTACTCTAAATTAATGAACGAGAAATTCTCTAATATCAATTCTGTCACACCAACCACTAGGGATTTAACAATACCTAAGTTAGTGGCCGATATTAAAAGCTTAAATATTTCAAATGTCATAAAAAAACCCCCTACTTCATAAAACCAGGATCCTTGAACTATTTATTTGGCAAAAATATAGATTTCTATAGAACCTACATTAATGAAAACAAAGATTTATTAGAAGAATACTTTACTGCAGAATATATAGAAACATTGCATTCTAAATTAAAAAAAGGCTGGGGCTCCAATAGATTTACCAATTTCATGAAGAAAAGATGCACCAAAGATTTTCTGCGTGATTACGACATTATATTCCCAGTTTGTATAATCGCGCTGCGTAAAGAATGGGAAAGAAAATAAACCGCTTGGATTAATATGATGTTTATTAAAGATATTGAAGTTTCAAATAGTAATAAGTTTGTTTTGTTTGGCGGTATTAATGTCTTAGAAAGTTTGGACTTTACGCTAGCCTGCTGTGAACACTACAAAAAAATCACCACTAAGCTCGGCATACATTTTATCTTCAAAGCCAGCTTCGACAAAGCCAACCGCTCTTCAATCAACTCTTACCGTGGCCCCGGCATGGAAGAAGGGTTGCGCATTTTTGAAGAAGTTAAAAAACAACTGGATGTAGCCATCATCACCGATATCCATGAGCCAGCTCAGGCTGCCCCTGTTGCAGAAGTCGTTGATGTTTTGCAGCTCCCCGCCTTCCTTGCGAGACAAACAGACCTTGTAGTAGCAATGGCCAAAACCGGTAAGCCGATCAATATCAAAAAACCCCAGTTCCTCAGCCCACATCAAATGGCTAATATTGTTGATAAGTTCCGTGAAGCTGGAAATGACCAATTGATTTTATGCGACCGTGGCACATGTATGGGCTACGACAATCTGGTGGTAGATATGCTCGGTTTCGATGTTATGAAGAAAGTCAGTGGCGATTGCCCTGTTATTTTCGATGTAACTCATGCTCTGCAGTGCCGTGATGCCATGGGCACAGCTTCTGGCGGTCGTCGGCAACAGGTTACTGCACTGGCGCGTGCAGGTATGGCAGTGGGGCTTGCCGGTTTATTCCTGGAAGCGCATCCAGAACCTGATAATGCGAAATGTGATGGCCCCAGTGCTTTGCCCCTCGATAAACTAGAGCCTTTCCTGAAACAGATGCAGGCACTTGATGACTTAGTCAAAAGTTTTCCTGAACTGGAAACGCATTAATATCCGGTTGTCGAAATAGTCAGAACAATAGTTGTCAGAGTCTAATGGGTTTAGCCGGCGCTGTTCTCGCTAATAGTGGATGACTCCTTTTTTACCGGTTTCTGGGGTGCCAGAGCCGTATCTTGACAGTCACTCAATGGACATTTTTGCGATTCAACAGTATTTCCACTATTAAGCAGAGCAGCGCCGGTTTAGCCTCTGGCAAACTTGCACCAATACTAACGACAATGCCTCTCAAGTCTCATTTGTTTCCATCACTTCTGTATGAATTATAAAGTAGTCATCCCTGCTCGTTATGGCTCAACACGCCTGCCCGGAAAACCATTGCTGGATATTGGCGGCAAGCCAATGATACAGCATGTCTTCGAAAGGGCTGCAGAAGCTGGGTTTAGCCCTGAACATGAGATTATTATAGCGACTGACGATGAGCGAATAGCGAAGGCTGCCAAGTCATTCGGGGCGCTTGCCATGATGACATCTGTAAACTGCGCCAGCGGTACTGATCGATTAAACGAAGTTGCTGAGAGGCTGGGTTGGGGCGAAGAAACCATTGTCGTTAATTTGCAGGGTGATGAACCTTTAATGCCTCCTGCGTTGATCCGTTCTGTCGCTGAATACCTTGCCGCTTCTGAAAAGGCAGGTATTGCAACTTTGGCAACACCTATCGAGGTAATGCAAGAGGTTCTTGATCCGAATATCGTTAAGGTAGTGACTGACAAAGATCAATATGCCATGTACTTTAGCCGGGCCTCCATTCCCTGGGTAAGGGGCGTTTACTCAGATATTCCCAATGAATTACCGACTAATTCTCCCTGTGGTGCTCTTCGACACCTTGGTCTTTATGCGTACCGTGTTTCTACATTACAGCGTCTTACGGCCACCGAGATGCCGACAGTAGAAAGGCTTGAAGCATTAGAACAACTTAGAGCATTGTGGCTGGGCATCAAGATTTATGTCGGCTTGATTAATGAAGCTCCGGGGCATGGTATTGATACAGAAAGTGACCTAGCACGGGTCAAATTACTTTTTAATACATAACCGAATTTCCTAACCAGTTTTTACTAACACATTCAGAGTCAACACATGGAAGCATTAGAGATACAGAACACAATAAAGGCTGCAATCTCTGAACAGGGGAAAGCACTGAACGAATTAAGTGAGCGAGTGGGTGCTGAATTTGTTACTGCCGTTGAGCTGATATTATCCTGCAAAGGCCGGGTGATTATTTCTGGCATGGGCAAATCAGGGCTAATTGGCAAAAAAATAGCGGCAACACTGGCCTCTACAGGCACTCGAAGTTTTTTCATGCACCCTGGTGAAGCCTTCCATGGTGACCTAGGCATGGTGCGTTATGATGAGTTTGCCGATGTGGTGGTGCTTATATCATACAGTGGTGAAACCGATGAAGTTCTCAAACTGATCCCTTCATTGAAAAATTTCGGGAACAAGATTATTGGCATTACTGGGGGGCTGAGTTCTACACTGGCGAATAATGCGGATGTTTTACTGGATGCTTCGGTAAAAGAAGAGGTTTGCCCAAATAACCTTGCCCCAACCACATCTACTACGGCGGCACTGGCTATTGGTGATGCTCTGGCTGTTGCTTTGATAAAAGCCAGAAACTTTCAGCCACTGGACTTTGCACGTTATCACCCGGGAGGGTCTTTAGGCAGGCGTTTATTAACTCGGGTCTCTGATGTAATGAAAAAAGAGAACCTTCCATTTGTTGATAATAACACTTCACTGCATGATGTTTTGATAGCGATGACACAGTCTCGTACAGGCCTTGCCCTAGTAGTAAAAAAAGGTAATGTTCTTGAGGGAATTATCACCGATGGTGATTTACGTAGATTTATGCTCAAGAACAACACTATTCATGGGGTGACTGCCAGTGATATTATGACCAAAAACCCTGTAGGTATATGTAAGAGTGAAATGCTAAACCAAGCCGAATTAATTATGAAAGAAAAACACATCAAATGCTTGGTTGTATTAAATGAAAAAAATATTGTAGAAGGTTTGCTCGATTGGGCTATCTAATCTCATATACATTTTTTAATTGAACGCTTTTTGGGCTAATAGCAAGCCTAACCTTTGGATGGGTTAATCACCCATCCTCTATTGATAAATTCACAAAATTTTGTTATTCGCCTACATGCAAGATTCTAAAAATATACTTTTTATGTGTGATTGTCTTGAGCGCTACCGGTTCATGAACAGATTGGCATCAGCTTTACCCGATCACCATTGCACTTTTATTACAAGCGAACCTTTAGTCAAGCTATTTGCTCTATTTAAGGGTCAAAATTGTATTTTTGTTAAAGCAAAACATCATCTATTAGATAGCTCAAAATCGGTTGAAATCTTAGATATTGCAGGTAAAACGATAGAGTTTCTAAACGATGAAGTGACCAAAGAGAAAGCTAGCCTGGATATCACTTCAATAGTTTTCAGCCTCAATAAATACTTTAAACGCACTAAGCCTGATGTTGCTATTATATGGAATGGTCAACAGATAATAGGGCGAGCTCTTACTAAATACTGTGCAGATAATGATATTGAAACTAGGTATTTAGAGATATCAAATCTGCCTGACAAGCTATTCTGCGATGTCCTTGGAGTGAATGCACTTTCGTCTATAGCAAAGAAACCTGAAATTTTAGATAAATACTCTGAAGTTGATGATGAATTTCATGCTGATTGGATCAAGTTTTATAACATAGAAAAAAGCAAAAAACTGCCACAGTCAATTAAAAAAAACAGTGATATTTTTTTAAATTTTGCAAACAAAGCAATCAAACTACTTATTCAACCTATTGGCTCAAGAGAGATAAAATTAAATAGATTATTTAATCCACAAAACAAGATAAACCTTAGCAAAGCAATTCTTACTGATAACTTAGAAGGTATAAATTATATTTTTCTTGCCTTGCAAGTTAGCAACGATACGCAGATAAAGCTACATTCGAAGGTAAACAACCTTGAAGCTATCAAACTCGCTAACGAAATTGCTATTCAAAATGGGGTGAAGTTGTTAGTAAAATTACATCCAGCCGAAACTAATCAAATAGAAGCGGATCAGATTATTGAACTACAAAGAAAAATGGGTTTCATTATATCTAACAATAACACCACTGACTTGATTAAGAGCTCATGTGAGGTTGCAACTATAAATTCAACAGTAGGCTTAGAGGCCAAAATAATAGGGAGAAATGTAACAGTCCTTGGTAATGCCTACTATACAAAATTTAACTACAGTCGTATAAAAAAATATATCCATAACTATTTAGTTGATAATATAGATTACTTTTCAAACACTGCTATCGATCAAGTCACAGCATTAAAAATTCTTCAAATCAATCAGAGCGATGGTAAATACAATAAAAAATAGTATCTTTTATCTATACAATGACGTTAAACACATTGAATATCACTGTTCGTATGAAAGCATATTCTTATCAATCAGGTGATGAAACAGCTTTATTTACAAGCTCTACTCCAGTCGGTTCTTTGCTCAGCAATACAATATTTTTATCTCTATAAATTTTTATTAAAAACACCTCATCCCCCTAGATTGCATTAAAAAACAGGCGGAATCGCTCAGACCATTTTCTGTAAGCCTAGGTTCACAAGAAACAACCACAGTATTGCTAGTTATACTCGGGTTTGACAAAAAATCTCATAATATGTCCACGACTTATTCATTAATTAATCAATCGAAAGTTAGTAGAGTTTCTTTATTAAAACTCACACTATCACTACTCTTGTTGTCTCTAGCTTTTCAGAACATTTCTTTAATTACTGTCGGTGGTGCTGTAATTAAACCATATCACTTAATCACTTTAGTCACCCTACCATTTTTATTAGCTAAGAATAGGTTTCTATTTATTCCTGCTCGAGTTTTATTCTTTCAGATATTACTTGCATTATATTTAATTATAATTTTCACAGGCTTTGTTGGATTGTTCAGTTTTGGAACAATAAGCCTTACTGTAAACTACTTATTCTGCCTTCTTTTATTTATTTTCATAATTCAATATTATTTGCTTTTCGACAACAAAGATGATTATCTAAGATTTTGTCAGATAGGAGCCAGCTTATTTTGCTTTTTAATTTTAATTAATGCCGCTTTCCACTATACAGCTATTCTGAAATTTTTAAATAATCCATGGGGCCACCCTATTGTTGAGACACTTCTTGGAGGGGGAGTTAATTTAGAAGCTAGTTGGTTTGTTATTGTAGGATCAATACTTTGTACTAAGAGGAAATACACTAATACAGTTTTATTTTTGTCGTTTTTTTTGGCTGTAGTATACGCGAGTAGAACAGCTTTTGTATTGAGTGTAGTCTTAACTTTAATTAAATACTTTCATCATCTAAAAGGCATTCGAACAACAACGCTAATTGCAACTTTTTTTTTACTACTCATAACCTTTTTTATCACATTTACTCTTTTGGAAGATAGTTATATTATACAACGATTTTCTATAATTGGAGAGGATCCTGGCTCACAGGGTCGGTTATCAATGTGGGTTCATGTAATTTCTCTTTTCAAGAATAATGCTTACGGGTATGGTGCGGGTAACTCTATACTGGCTTTAGAGGAATTAAGTGGTTATGGCTTTGGTGAAAGTAACTTTCATAATTATTATGTACAGGTTTTATTGGATTTTGGAATCCTTGGCTTAATAATATATTTAACACTTTGCTTTAATTTTTTTTGGATACAGAAAAAGAAAATATTTCAAAATCCTTTTTCTTCGGCATGCATTCTTTATTTTATAGCTTGTCTGGTTCAGTTTAGAGGCGCAGACTCCATATTTTTCTTTTGTCTAGCTTCATGGTTTGTCTATCTAAAGCTTAGTTTGATGCAAAAAAAACCAATTAAGTGCTCCAGCAGTTGAAATCGAATATTCTGACTTTTTGTGCAGATAACCATATACTTCCTGAGATACGGTGATGTGTCAGAGCTGTTGATCTGATACACTCCTGTCTTTTTGAGTCATCTATGGCTGTAGTTCAAGTTGCCTGTATCCATTGTCAACAAACGTTCAATGTTGTTAAGAACGGGAAAGCTGAGACGGGTCACCAGCGGTATAGATGCAAGGACTGTAATAAGAGTTTCCAACTTGAGTATCGCTATAACGGCAATCTGCCTGGTACTCATGAGCAGATCA
>OODV01000516.1 GCA_900299555.1 uncultured Endozoicomonas sp. | reverse complement strand
GCACGGTTCTTTTTCTGGCTGTGCTGTCGGTGGATGCGACAGGCAGGCGCGTTCTCTGAACAACGCTCAAGGATCAGGTCATCGAGAATAACGGGAACCGGTTCCTCTTCAGGTGCTTTGGAACTGACTAACAGTGTCAGTTGATGAGCAAGATTTCGCCAACGCCAGCACCCGAAGGCAACCCAATGATGATAGCTGCTCCAGACTTTATCGTACTGGATGGCAAGCAGAGCCTGGGTCAGGAACCCCTCACCGGAGAGCATGCTACCAATGAGCAATTCGCAAAACACTGGTGCAGCTTTCGCAGAAACAGCTCTGGTAAGGAAAGTAATATAGAACGAAAGTTCTTTTAATATTTTTGTTTGTTCTAAAGAGTACATCACAACCGCCTGGATTTATTATGTGTGACGGTTGGTTTAACTCATATAAAAATTAAATCGAATGTACCAGTGAAGCTCTAAAGCAGAGAACTCTTTTGAACCTTCACCTACAAAACGGTGGAGGTTCAGAGGAGTTGATAGTGCTCTCGGTAGATAAATTCTCCGATTACTTTATCGTGAACTTCTTCTGATCTTGAAAAGCAAATAGATCGTCGAGCCAATCTCTTCAGACGTGTCCTGAAATTCAGGTTCTGCCTCTCTATACGCTGAGTAAAATGCTTACCAATAATATGTTTTTTCTCTGGTAACAGCTTCGCATAGGATGCCCAGTCATCCGTACAGAAAAACTCAAATCGATAGGGTTCCAGCAATTTCAGTAGCTTTTTCAGTGTCGCATCCGTCCGGCGACCAAATGCATGGGCAATTATCCGCTTGAAGCGTGGCTCCCAGGCATACCAGAGCCAGCGTTGATTTTTCTTACTGCCCACGAATGACCACTGTTCATCCATCTCGCAGATCAACTTAACCTTCGCATTCTCGAATGGAAACTCTGTTACTGCTGGCGGCGATAGTCTTTTAAGTGGGCGATAACAGTGGTTCGGCTAATATTGAGGAATCGCTCAATGTCTCTGACACCAGAGCCATTATGGGTTAGCCGAACAATCCTGTCACGTATACCTGGTTGGTTAGCGTTGTAGAGATAATCCAGCTGAA
>OODV01000392.1 GCA_900299555.1 uncultured Endozoicomonas sp. | reverse complement strand
TTATACCCACCTGTTCGAAACCAGTAGCTTCGGGCGCTTTCATGATTTTCCCCTACGCCGTCTTCAGTTACGTCGACGATATACTCTGGCAAGCTTTACCTCGAGCCCACGATCTGCGTTGGGAATACATATCCGAAACATAAACAACTCTGGTGTATCACGACAATATACCGGTGCAGTATGCATTCTCATGAGTGATCATGGGAGTGAGTATTACCCGACATCGGAATGTATTGATGTCCGGGACTTTATTCATATGGTGGATCTACCCCTTGGTCATGTATAAGTGCCGTAAAACTTATCAAACTCGAAGCAACTGCTACTATCAATTTGATTGATTAGATTTTACCTTCTGCCCAAAGCTGTTCAAATTCTCTCTTGGCTCTCATCTTTTGGTTAATGCATTCAATCATATGATCTTCTGAGAGCCAGTCATCGCAACCCTGCAGCTTTTGGTACCAGGCTTTCCAGGCATTCGCCTTCACCTTTTCCCGCTCGCGGCTGGCCTGCATCTCAAGTAGCCTGTCCTGTTCATAAGTATGGGCAGCTTGTTTTTCCATCATCGCCACTTGCCGGTCATAAGTAGTGGATGATTGCCTGACAGGTGGATTTATTGGTTCCGGTGTTCGGTTGGTATTTTCCACAAATACCGATTCTGCCCTGTTTGCCTTTTGCAAATAGGTCTGTTGTGCCTGCTGTTGTACTTTCTCTACATGCTTAAGGGTGGACTCTGAAAAAAACGAGAACACAGCTGAGATCCCGTTGATCACTACAGCCATAATCACAAGTACACAAACACCACTGATCAGCAATGCTTTATGGCTATTCCCATTTGAGGCCTTGCCAGAAGCGTTCGGTTGTCTTGGCTTTCTGGCAGATGTATTCAAAGGGTTAGAAATACGACGACGGTTAATAACAACAGAGTCAACAGGCACTTTTGCCGACACACCTGAAACACTGCCTGGTTTCCCGAGCCTTTTCAAATACAGCTTTTGATGACAGGCCGGAAAGTTTCTGCAGCCCCAGAATTGATTGCCCTTATTCTTTCCCTTTAAGACAGTTCTACGCACCATCTTGATATCACATTTTGGGCAGGTTGGCGTTTTGTAGTCTCCTGAAAGGGTATCCGTTGCAAGATCTGTCTGTTGCACTTCACCCAACTGGCCGATCAGTGTCAACAGCCTACTGCCAGAAACCAGTTGCAGCTTTTTACCTTTGGCAAAGGCCTGTGCATCTTCGGTAAAATCACTTGCGGTGATAAACACGCCCACCGGAACCCCATCCGCAGCCATCACCCCATAAAGCTCACGAACCGCCTTAACCCCTACCTTCTGCTCTGCCCAAGCTTTGCACTGGACATAAACCTTTATTCTCTTTCCTTCCAGTGTCGTTTTTTCCAGAATAACATCAATACCGCCATCTGCACCGGAACCGGTCAATCTGGCGTTATATCCCTTCTTTTGAAAATATCCCTGACACAGTTCTTCAAACCGTTTCCAGTCCATTTGCTGAAGGTCCTGAAGTGTCAGTAAACGAGGGTTCAGAGATGCTTCGCTAACGGATTTGTCCGGAATTAAATCGTGTTCAACCACTACTTCCATTGACGGCCTACAGTCCTATTGTTTATTTAAAATTCCCAGCAATTCATAATCCGCAACCTATCAATGGGCTGCTATCCGGCTGTCGGGTGCTGGCTCGATCCAGCCCTTTATGTAGTGGGGTAGGGTCTTGATTCTTGCAACAGTTCAAAATGAAAGAACAATCACCATTCGTTCCGTGGCCAGAATCACAACCCCCGACTAACAAACCAAAAACTTTAATCGTCCACTAATTTCGTGGATAACTAGGTGAACAACCCGTGGGATAGTCAGGGAAACACTGGAAAATGCGGCCTAAAAACAGAATGGTTATTTTTTACCCAGCGGTGAATAACTGATCAAAGCAAAATAAGCCAACACCTTTTTAAGGGTGGACTCTGTGCGGTAATCCAACCACTTCAACGCTTAACTTCCAACTCCCAGTAATCCATAATCCGCACTCGTCCGATGGTCTGCATATCTGGCTGTCGGGTGCTGGTCTGGTCCAGTCCTTTATAGCTGATCAGAAAACTGCACAACTGTTTCTTATCATTCTCTTCACGCAGGGCCAGAAACAGTCCCGGGCCTGGTCGTAACTCCCGCTCTACCACCAACAGCGTAAAGCCGGTAAAGCACTCAATGGTTTCCGGCACATAGTAATACTCGTAGAGTTTCTTATCCCGGGGCTTGTGCTGCTCGCTGGTAAATACATCCGGTACACGAGCCGTCACTTCGTACCAATCCCCTTCTGGAGGCACGACGGTAACATGAGTCAGCATGGCGGCATTCAGCGGCCTGGGTCTGGTTGACTCTGGCTCCGGGTCATAAGGGTCACCCATGCCGGTGCTCAACCAATGCGCAGAGACACCCGTGGCATCCGCCAGACGCTCGACGTATTTATGTGGGTTATCAATTTTACCACTGGCCAAGCGGTACATGTAGCTGCGCTCAATGCCCGTCGCACGGGACAGGGCACTCGGGGTTTCTACCCCCTTGAGTTTCATGGCGGTGGCCAGACGGTCTGAAAAGGTATTGCTCATGGTATTTATCCTCTGGCGAATACAGGCGTTTGCCAGATGGGGATTATCTATGTGTGAACGCCTCTTTGAGAATCAGGCGTGATAATTAATGAAAAAAACAGGGTACTTTTTGAATCCAGCAAGACCTGACACCTTTCGTGAACGAACATAGGACGGAGTGAAGGACTTGCTGACATGTCTGATCCTTCAGAAATTTTGATCCTCACAAATCAATCATTTTCTAAAGGCTATTTCTGTTGCAAGCCCTCACTTTTGTTAATCCAACCTGTAAAAGCCCCATTTTTTTGCATGCCTTGCAGGGCTTAATTCATTGCTCCAAATAAAAGAAGCAAAATTATTAAAGCCAAAGGAATACCAAAGATGATAGCTAAGGTTGCTTGCGCAGCCTCTTTTGCAGTACTTTTCCCATCTTCCTTTCTTATCTCAATTGTCTCCTTACCTGTTTCCTGATCAATGATTCTAACTTGAACTTCCTTATTTTCTTCTTTACATGCTGTTGATATTATCCAAATCACAACAAATAAAAAAATTATTCCGATAAGCATAATCACCCCCTCAACTTGAAATATAAATTTTTTCAACCCAGTTTTTTTAATTTTCTAATACAGAAATATTTTCAATCGAGACCTGATCATTCAACGTCCAAAAATCATAAATAACACCAAGGCCAAGAAAGCCAATGGTCAACAGATACAAAATTCCGGATATCCATTTTCCCAGGTACATACGGTGAACGCCGAAAACACCAAGGAATGTCAGCAAGATCCAGGTAACAGAATAATCATACTGGCCACTGTGGAAACGAAGGTCGGCCTCTCGGTCCATAGATGGAATAAGAAAAAGATCGATCAGCCAACCTATGCCGAATAGACCAAAAGTGAACAACCAGATTGTGCCGGTTACCGGTTTTCCATAATAGAAGCGGTGTGCACCAAGGAAGCCAAAAATCCAGAGAACGTAACCAATAACCTTGCTATGAGTGTCGTGCATTGTTATCACCTGTACTGTTGAAAATGGTGACTTGAAACGATGATGTATTAAGGATGAGGCGTAGTCTTGATTTCGGAAACTTACTTTTTCATGTTGAGAATAAATACGCTTATGCTTTCCTTGGTGGCACGATTAAATCAAAAAAGCATGCTAACGTTTCTCTGAATCGCGTCAACGCTACCGCCCGTCCAGACATCTTCAGGAAATAGTCAGGTAACGCGCTTGTTGTACGACTCTCTATGTGTAATTTCATTGGAAAAATATAGTACCATCGAACTATATACAGTGGTATTGCCCGCCATCATCTTTTTCGAATCCCCATATTTGCCACCAGACCGCTCAGGTTATTACCTGCAGACGGTTTTACCTTTTCTTTACAGATATAAAAACGACGGGTACTGACCGCAATCAACATATTCAACTTATTGATATTTAATAGAAATCAATTAATTGAGCACTTTTCCTGTCAAAAATACACACAAAAACACCATGATAAACACTGTATACATAACCATGCTTTTGCTGCACTATAGTGCCTAAGGGTGTCAGTGCATCCTTACTCCTATAACTAACAAGAAAACAGAAGGTATATGAACCAGACGACCTCCGATATTCGCGAAGCAGCGGCACATGTGCTTACTGAGCTGGAACATCGAAAGCTAACCTTCCCGGAACGTGAAGAAACATTAACCCTGGCTATGGTGTTTTTGAGAGCGGATGCGCAAAGGCAGAAGAAATCAAAGGATCAAAGCCATTAACAGCAACGCCACTCATCACCAACCGTCGTAAGTAAGAGGTCACAGGGTTTGTTGTCCCTGTGAAAATGCTTTCTGATACCAAGCAGTAACATCATATTATTACCTGCTCAGGATGACACTTCCAATACTGAATATTCATACATCGACGTATACCAGCCAACCCTGACGCGGCTACTCTGTTGCCTGCGCTTGCCCCCCTTAACTTGAAGGTCTGTTTTTCTTTAAGCCCATTGGCATTACCACGGAACGGTTATTACTGTGGTTCCTCTGCGTATTTTTCGTCACCGGGAAAACAGGGTATCATCAGTCAACACTGCCATTTGCCGTAGTTGTTGAGGAAAAAATGATGAATAATTATTACCTCTCTTTAGGTGCAGACCACCCCGATTACCCGGGCTATGTGCGGATTACGGCGCCCACCCGCGATGATGCCCGCCAGTTAATGGAAGCCCATCATGGCCACGACTGGACCGGCTGTTTTGAAACCTTTGATGAGCTGGATAGCCACCAACGGGTTCAGCGCGACTACCTGATCTTTGATCATCTGACCGGCGAGGCGCTTGCCTGGACTTGCCATATCTGCAAGGAGAAACGGCCCGACAGTAAAATAGAGGTCACTCAACGCACGTTGCTGGAGGCAGATAATGCACCGGTCTACAACGTCCGATACTGCATTGATAATGATGAATGCCAGCACTGTATTGATGCCTTTATTGAACAGCAGCGTGGAGTATTGAATTAAACAGTCTTTCATGACGAAGCAGCAAATGGTAGCCAGAAGCAATTATGCGGTTCTGGCTACCACTGGCTGATCTGGAGGATCACACCAGGAGTGAACCCTCACATCCTGATGATCCTCCACCCACGCAAGGGCTTTCTAGAAAGAAGAGATGTACGAAGCAAGACCCGCCCCCGGTTTTCCGACCCTGGTTTTCGCGTAAGATTTATCGGATCTGCAGGAGCTGCTTAATCCCGTTTTTTGTTACTACACACGGAACCGATTACGAAACCCCAAACCAATCAGAAAAATGAACACAAAAGACAGGAGACCATGAAACATCAGAATACCAGCAGCATCCTTATGGCAATCCAAGATCGTTTTAGCACTGGCCACGAATGGAACTGCGTTTGCTATCAGCAGTATCATTGATTCCACCACGCCTTTGCTATCCATAAGTAAGCAAGCAAAGAACACTGCACTGACACTAAATAACCAGATAGCAGGTTTGCCAATACTTTGCCCGTAGTTGCTGGTTGCGGAATAAAGCAAATCCAGAAAAGACTTCCAGAATCCCATCCCATGCTCTTTGTTCCCTCTCTTGGCACGCATCTCATCTGCGTAAAAGCGCAAGGCTGCAGCATGATCCTTGTTGCTTTCAGCTAACTCCTTCAAGCGGCGCAGTTTGGCAACATCTCTGGCATCATTCGCCTGAGGAAATAACGATGGCAGAGTCGACCAGTACGACATCCGCTTCAATTCGCAATGAACACCATGAAGCGATACATGGCTAGATACTTTGGTGCCAACCAAGTCTGGTACGCAGGAGAACATATTGTTAGTCAAATCAAAGGATTTTTCAAAAATAGCATTCCTGAATGTAAGTCCTTTAATGTGCTCACTTTGAAACATGCTGGAAAAATTTGCATGCCCCTTAAAGCTTGCATGATTAAAATCATATTCACCATCACCGGCATAACTACCATGGAAACTGACGTCTCCACCAAATATTGCCCCACCAAAATATACGTTACCTTCACCAAAATCAGTATTCATGAAAGAACTCCTTCCTTTCCCGAATTTAGTGCTTGTGAAAATAACGTGTCCCTTTCCGAATTTCGCATTGTCAAAGCACACATCTCCGTCACCGAAGATGACTCCTTCGAATGACACGGCGTTATCACCAAAATTGGTGTTTAAAAAAAACACACTCCCGTGCTCTGGAAAGCGATAACCACAAAAGCTGATGATTCCGTTTCGACCGTCTTTCGAAAGGTCACAATCATTAAAGTAAATATTTGCTTCAGGATATTTGGCTAGTTCGGAATTCCACCTTTCTGACCCTTCATGGAACAACCAATCTGCACAATTACCGCCTAGGCCCCATTTCCCATGGATATCTTGTACAAAAATTTCTTCATCCTTTTCAGCCATAACACTCTCAACATACAAAAGATGCGGATTTTATACGCTCCAAAGCCTGATGTGATGATGGTAATAAGGCTTATGCACTAACTATGACGTATGTCTCGTTCGTACTCGTAGTGGAAATGTATGACCGAACCATAGGAACAAGGCAGCATCCCCCCTGTCCTACCTCTTATTAAATGGCTGCTGGTACTGCTTCACCGCATCGGCCGCAATCTGGTTTATCTGCCGGTTCAGCCGGTCGAGCCGTTCCCGCTTGGTATCTCGATCCATGATCCGGTCTTCCATCATCTTGCGAACCTCCCTGCGCAGCTTGCTGATCTCCCGGCTGGCCTTATTGAGCCCGGCCTTGGTTTTCAGTCTGGTACTGGCTGACTGTTCCAGTACTTTAGCTCGCTGGTTTTCCCCGGTTTCCTGATAGTGCTTGATGGACGATGCAATGGCATTCACCTCCTTGTTCATCTCATACAGCTCGTTGGTGTAACGGGTGCTGCCTTTGATGCGATCACCAAAGAACGAACCGACCACCGGGTAGTCCTGTTTGTTCCATGCCGGCTTTTCCCCAGCACCGGTCAGGTGTCGGGTAACCGCATCGGTCACCGCCAGGGTTCCTGTGGCAAAGGCATTGAAATAGCCTTTCAGCAGGTGCTCCAGCTTTTTCGGGGAGCGCATCCACTCCGGTGCGCCTTCGGGTAGTTACTGCACCAGTTCCTTTAGCGTCTCGCTGGTGTACGGATCGTACTGGGCCTCCGGCTTCAGGTGCTGCAAGCTTATGGGCACTATATCCCGGTCACGGAAGCGATCCCGGTTCTCACCCACTTCCCAGATCGGCTTTATGAACTGCGGTATGGGTGTGGATTCCAGATTGAACATCGCCATCCCCAAAGTCATCATGGCATCCTTGGTCCATTTGGCATCCTCATGGCCCATCATGCCCTGCCACAGGAACTCCGGGATGGTGGCAAAGATATGCCCCACCTCGAACGGCTTGGGGATTCGGAAGTGGCCGTCTTCACCGTCACCGATCCAGAAGTGGTGGTAAGCCACTTTCTCTTCGGTGCTGAGCTGTTGGTAACGGTCATCGTCTTCAAACAGTCGCACCAGCAGCCAGGAGGCAAAGCCGTACATCAGTCCCCGTGTCAGCACCTCACCGGAAAAAGCGCCCCAGTGCAGTTCATCTCCGGGCTTCACGCCTCGCCACATCCGGTTCACACCCTGGAGTAAACTGTTGGTGAACTGGATGGACTGGGTCAGGAACCGGACGATCCCCCACTGCCCCTTTCGGGTAAAGTTCATCACATCCAGCGACTGATAGGCGGCTTCCGCCGTTGAACCGCCTTCCTCCTTTACCCGTTCAAAGACGTGCAGCCGGTTGGAATCCTCGAACCGGGCACCAATGCTGTCCCAGAAGTCGATCAGTTTGCCGGGCGTGCTCAGAATGCGCTTCT
>OODV01000637.1 GCA_900299555.1 uncultured Endozoicomonas sp. | reverse complement strand
CGGTACAGGGCGCCCCCTTTATCAGCGATGAATTTGCTGAAGTATCAATGGAATTTGAAGTATTGAGAGACAGCAGCATCACTGGCAGTGGGTTGTCTCAGTTTATGAAAGTGGTACAGGCGCTTTAATGCGCCTTTAAAAATACTCTTTTGTGTACTGTAAAATCCTTTGAATGTGATGTGCAAGAGTATCGTTACGATTATTCTTTATAAAGGTTGCTATTTGTTCATATGTATTGCCAATATATAAACACTTATTATCTCCACCAAAGATAATTGATAGCCTCATGTTATATTCTTCAAACTCACCGTCGACATAAATAAAAAATAAACCATTATCAAATCTTCCTGCTGTAATAGCACCATTATCATCAATGCCTTCTATACATTGTACTTTTAAATTATGACGTGAGTTATTGTTATTCTGTTTTATATTTATGTTTGCACAGTTATATATTTTTGAGGTAATCATTTCTGATGTTAGTTGATTTTTTGAATGGGCTGATGGAAATGGTATTTTCAAGTGTTGAAAATGACAATCATACCTGTTTCTGGCATTGATAAGCATATCTTTACTTATTGTATCACGCATGACTTTGTTAACCTTTCTTAGATTAAGAAGGGTTGGTAAAGGTAGCCTGTCTGCAATATTTATTCTTAATTCTATTGGTAATTGGGTTAATAAATCTGGCTTTTTAAATCTAACTCTCCGGAAATTTGTGCATGAGGACATTGTCTGGTCGGAAGATAAAATATCGGATCTTATTGTTCGGCTCTTAAAAATACACGGCATAAGACTATTAAGCATGACAATAATTCCTGTCATTAATTTAATATAAAATATCTAATGTTTTATTATTCTATCTCTACTTAACCTTCATCATTAATTAAATATCTCCGGTATTTTCACGCCTGACTAATAATTTCAAATACCTCAATGCTGACTGTGTATACAGAATGGAATCCAGAAAATGGCCAGCAATAACAGCGTACTCAATATCGTTATCCGGGCTCGGGATTTAGCCA
>OODV01000386.1 GCA_900299555.1 uncultured Endozoicomonas sp. | reverse complement strand
ATACCACCACCGCCGTTGTAGAAAGCGTTAACGGTGTTCTCCGTTTACTGCCTTCTTCCGAGCGTGGTGCTCCGGCAACTCAGGCTGTCGGTGACAAGCGCCAGATGCGCAGCTTCGTTATCCCACACATTCCACACGACAGCACCATCATGGCGGCTGAAGTGCAGAACGTACGCCAGTTTGGTAGTGAAGATGCGATGCAGGGGGTTCAGGCAGTAATCAACCAACGCCTCGCTCGTATGAATGCCAACCATGAAGTAACGCTTGAATTTCTGCGGATGGGTGCACTCAAGGGCGAGATTCTGGACGGTGATGGCAGTACTGTTCTTTACAACCTCTTTGATGAGTTTGGTGTGAGTCAGCAGACTCACAACTTTAACTTCGGCAGTGCCACTACTGATGTGCGTTTGCAGTCTACCAAGGCTCGCAGGCTGGTCGATGATGCCATGGGTGCAGAGCCTTATTCCGGCCTCCGGGCGTTTACTGGCAAAGACTTCTTTGATGCCCTTGTTAATCACAAGTCGGTCAAAGAGGCTTACCAGCGTTGGCAGGATGGTGAAGCCCTCCGCAACGATCCGAAAGGTACATTCCGCTTCGCAGACATTAACTGGGAAGAATACCGTGGATCGGTCAGCGGTCAGGACTTTGTTGCTGCCAATGAAGCGTATCTCTACCCGGAAGATGCTGACATCTTTAGAACCTGGTTCGCTCCGGCAGACTTCATTGAGACGGTCAACACCATCGGCCTCCCTCGCTATGCCAAGCAGAAGGTTATGGACTTTGATAAGGGCGTGCTTGTTCATACCCAATCAAACCCACTGCCGATCAACCTCAAGCCAAGGGCGGTGATCAGGCTCACCATGAGCTAACCGTTCTCCGGCTGGCTGGCCTTCGGGTCAGCCTTTGATCTCAACCAAAATTTGATAAAAAATCGTGTGGTATAATTCCCTCTGAATAACTCACTGTGACAAGATTACATCGATGATTGGAAAGCAAAATAAAGATTGGTTGAAGAACCCATGGATATGGCTAGGGCTAATAGTGATAGCACTGGTATCAATTCTGCTTTTTTTATATTGGTACCATATGGGCGACAGTGGCTTTTCAGATAAAAATCAGGATTGGGCAGCATTCGGTTCCTATCTCTCAGGGATATTCACTATGTGTGCTGCAATAGGGACGGTTGGAACACTTTTTATCCTGATAAGGCAACAAAAGGAACAGCAGGACGCACTGACATTTGATCGTTGTCAGAGCCACTACTCTTTATTTTGCGAGAAATTAAAATCAATAGAAACGCTGTGTCGCAACAGCTTTTCATTCAATAACCCAATGAAACTCTATGGTGATATATTCCCGGATAACAATCCTACTGGGTTTTCATCAGCAAAGGGGAACGAAAAAAAACTTAATGATTTATTATCTGCATATGAACAACTATACAAATACTTAGATGAGTCAAAAAATGATGTTGAGATAGATATTTATCTCAATCACAAACATAAAATAGATAGATGGCTTTCTATCCCCATCTTACAACACCCAATTGACTATGATGAATATTATGAACTTCTAAAAATGAGGTTAAGAGTCAAGCCACCCACAACATATCCTTACTGTCTGATCATTTCAGAGTTGTTCAGATTTTCGGGGTTAGGTGGAAAAATACCTGAATATATAAATGCTCTTCTCCACGAAAGCTGAAGAAGAGTTGTAATCAGGTTCAATTTTGTAATTTTATTTATTCAAGTCAATGGCTTCAAACCTTGAAGCCATTGACTTTCTGCTGTCTGCTTATAGTTGCCGTGTATCTACAACACCTAATTACTTTTTCGAGACTGCCCTTATGGACGAAGCTTTCAAGCAAATGGGTCACTCAATCCTTTCGACGTTTGGGCAGTCCCTTTCTATTACTTTCGCTGATACCTCAACACTGGAAACCCTAGGAATCATCAAGCAACAGGTGGTTGAAATTGGCCAGTATGAGGCAGTGGCGGGAGAGATTACCGTGTTGTCACTCGATAGCGCTATCCGGCTCAAGCGAGGGGATACGGTATTGGCCAATGGCAGCACTTATGAAGTAGACCGGAAACTAAAAGACGATGGCTATTTAGCCCAATGGAATATCTATGCTAATTGAGCAGGAAGTCAGCGGGGATATTGAAGAACTGACAACACTGTTTAAGCACTCCCCACAGAAAACTGAATTAGCCATTCAACGCACCATCCGGAAATTGAGCACATGGGTCGAGCGGCAAGTATTAAGAGAATTGGCAAGCCAACTGAAAATCACACAGAAACTTTTTAAAGAGTTTGGCCGGGTTAAAACAACACTGAGCAGACCAAAGAGTGATTCCCAATATCTTATCGTCTGGATAGGAACTTTCCCGGTCGGGGCTCACAAGTTCGGTAAAGCCCGACAAACCCCAAGAGGTGTTCAGGTCGGCAGACATTCCTTCTGGCAAAGTGCCTTTCTGATGCAACCGGTCAATTCACCGAGAGAGTTTGTATTCAACCGTAAAAAGGAATGGGCGCACCGTTATCAACAATCCCAACGATCAGGCCGTTGGATGTGGATGGGGCTTCCCATCGAAAAGAAGTCCGTAAAGATTTTTTCCGAAGCAGAAGCGGCGCTCAATACGATGCAGCCGAAAATCTTTGAACGCTTTTCAACCCTGCTCCATCAGGAATTAAATTATGCCTTCAATGTCGAACCCCGAAAGTCTGGTAATTGAAAAACTGATCGAGCATTTAAAACAAGTCGCTCCCAATACCCAACTCGGCTATTCCGCTATCGGGCAGGAACAGGACTTAGAGCTTCCTGCCATATTGGTTCAGTTAGAATCCATCAATGAAGAACAGCGGCAGGGAACGAAAGCAAAATACCGCATGGAATTTAATATCAGTGCGGTCGCCAAAACCAACAACGACACCACTTACAACCTCATTGATCTGACCCGCTCCATTCGTGAGTTATTCACAACCGGGGAACGCTTCACGCCCGAAGCGAGAACCATGACTTTCAGTGAAACCAACTTCGATATTGCACCGAGCAATGCTCATCTGTCCTTTGCGGATATGTCGCTGCAAATTGATGTTGTTCTTTAACCCCTAAGACTTGCCAACAAGGAGACTCAGCATGTCTAGTGTAGATCGTAGTTTTATTGGCGCAGGTGCTATTTACCTCAAGCCTGCCGATGGTTCCGCTCCCCTTTTGCCGGTGGGTAACGTCAGCCAGTTTCAATTCAGTTTCGAGGAAGATAAAAAGGAACTGAAAAACTATCTCGGTGGCGGTGGTAATCGCAACACCATCAGCCGGATTTCCTCTATCTCGGCAAGCCTCACGGCACATGACTTTACCGCTAACAACTTGTCGATGGCGCTCCGTGGTTCAACCACTGCCGGTTCAACCACTGCGGTCACTGATGAGCCTCACACCAGCTTCGGCGTAGCTGATGAGCTTATCCCGTTCGATAAGCTTCCCGATCTGTCGAAGTCGGTTACGGTCAAAGACAGCCTTGATGCTGCTCTTGTTGAAGGTACTGACTACGAACTGACCAAATCCGGGATCAAGGTGATTGATGGTGGCGGCATTGATAATCTCGGCGTGAGTGTGAGCTATACACCACTGGCGACCAATATGGTTCAGGCCTTGATTGAATCGGGTAAAGAGTTCGTCCTGTTCATGGAAGGCCTCAACGATGCACAGGATGGCAAGCCGTTTAATATCCGGGTTCATCGGGTGAAGTTCTCGCCTGTCCAGAACCTTGATTTTATCTCGGACGACTTTGCCGCTATTGCGCTCGAACTCGATGTACTCGCAGACAGTACCATTGAGGGTTCCAGCCTCAGCACCTTTATGCAGATTGACCTGGCGCAGTAATCCACCGTTTGCTTCCTGCAATTTTGCCCCTTCCCAGGGGCTTTTTTTTGAATTAAAGCACTATGGCCAATATCAAAGAATCAGCTATTCGCTTAGTCCTGAAAGCAAAGGATCTGCTCTCCAAGGACGTTAAAAAATCCGCTGACTCCCTTGATGTTCTGAAAGCGGAAGCCAAAGAGCTCAAGGACAAGCTCTCGACGCTGGAAAACCAGAGCGCGCTCCTGACTGCTTTTCAGAAGCAGACAAAAGCTGTCCGTAATGCTGGCAATGCCTTCCGGGAAGCCGAGGCGAAAGTAGACCGACTCGCAAAAGAGTACAAACAGGCCTCCAAGCCGACGAAAGAATTAAAAGAGGCGGTCACGTCCGCCAAAAAGTCTGTAGCCGAAGCGAGCCGGGCTTATCAACGGCAAGAGAAGGATTTAGAGCGTCTAAGTACTCAACTAGCCAAGACGAAAAAACCGACGCAGACGCTAATACAGGCCGTATCAGCGGCAAAGAAAGCGGTCAAAGAGTCCAACCGGGAATACCAGCGCCAGCAGAAAACGTTGGATCAGCTGACCCGTAATTATAACAAGGCACAGAAAAACACACTGTCACTGTCGAGCAGCCTCCTTACTGCCCGGACAGCGGTCACTCGTGCGAGCAAAGCTTATCAGGATCAGCGGGAAAAGCTCGATGAGCTCCGGCAAAGTCTCAAGCAAGCCGGTTTATCCACAAAGAACCTCGCTGGCCAACAGAAAAACATCACGGCTGCTATCAGCAACACAGCGGCCGCTTACCAGAAGGCAACGGCCAAAGTAAAAGAAACCGCTCGTGCGATGCGTTCAGCCGGATTAAGCGGCGTTGCCCGAAATGCGAATAAAGCATCCGATGGCATCAACCGGCTCACCGGTCGTCTTGCCGGATTGGTTACGGCAACGGCTGCGTTTATTGGCCTGAAAAAATCCATGCAGGGTGTTCTCGAAACCGGGGATCAGTTTGACCGCCTGCAAATCCAGTTAAACGCCATTATGGGTAGTGCCTCCGAAGGCGAACGGGCGGTTGAATGGATCAAGCAGTTTACCCGTGATACACCGTTGCAAATCGCCCAGGTGACTGAAGCCTTCACGATGCTGAAGAACTTCGGCCTCGACCCGATGGACGGATCACTCCAAGCGATTGTTGATACCAACAGTATGCTCGGTGGTGACTTTGAAAAACTCCGCAGGATCAGCCTCGCACTCGGTCAGGCTTGGGGTAAACAGAAACTTCAGGCCGAAGAACTCCGTCAGTTAATTGAAGCCGGGGTTCCCGTATGGGAAATACTCGCCAAGGTAACGGGCGAGAATGTCACGGTTCTCCGAAAGCTGACGGAACAGGGCAAGCTCGGCACCGATGTGATCAAAAAGCTCATGGAGGAAATGGGCAGTCGGGCGATTGGTGCAGCCGCCGACAACATGGAGCTGTATTCAGGCCTGTTATCAAACCTGATTGACCGTTGGACACTGTTTAAAAAAGCCATTGCTGATGCTGGCTGGTCAACCTATGTCCGCCAGTTGATGAAGGACTTCAGTGAGCAGTGGGACAAGATGGTTGAAGATGGTCGTCTGGCAAAATTTGCTAAAACGATCAGTGATGGCTTTATCAGTATGGCGGAGTCGGTTCGGGCTTCGCTATCAAGCATTACGTTTGATGAGTTTATAACGGGCGTTCAAAGTGCCCTGATTAACATTAGTAATGCGCTCGGGGCGATGCGTTCCGCTTTTGAGTTTACCAGCAATACCGCCAAGCTGTTTTTCAACACCTTCACTGGTGCAGTGAAAGGCTTTGCGGCAGGCATTCTCAATGTACTCGCAACCATTACTTATGGCTGGCAGAAAATCTTTGAAGTTACCGGGCTCGAAACATTAGAGAAGAAATTTGCCGCAACCACGAACTTAATGCGGGATCAGGCAGCGGCCTTTACCAAGGAAGTCGTCGAGGATGCCAAAGACGCAAAAGACGCTTTGGTGGGTATGTATGAGTCATTTGCAACGGAGCATAAAAAGGCACAGGTAAACGTCCGTAAAGAGAGCAAACTCACTTGGGATATGGTTCGTGAGGAACGGACCCGTTACAAGGTCGAGACAGAGGATGCAGCCGATACCATGGTCGCTGCATTCAAAGACGTTAAGGATGCTATTGAACAGGTCAATGATGCTGAAAGCCGGGTAGAACTTGCCAGCCTCGGTGTCACTATTGCCGAAGCCTTTTCACAGGGAACGCTATCGCTCGAAGAATACACAGAGGCGATGGATGCGAGCAGGGAAAAGCTCAAGTCATTTAAAGAGGAAGCGGAAGACACCAAGGATGCCGTAAAGAATGTTGGCGACAGTGCCGAGCAAGCCGGAGCGCAACAGGCCGAAGCGCTGACCGAGTCCTCCACTATTGCCGGAGTTATGGCCGGTCATTACAACACTCTGGCCGAAGAACTACAGGGCATGAGTGGTGCGGCACACGATGCCTTTGTGGCGATGAATGGCGTGGGCAACGTCAACACCAAGGAGGCGATCAGCAGTATTGCCGAACTGAAAAGTCAGCTGGAAGAAACCAGAGAAGAACTTAACAAGCTACAGCACTCTTATACCTTCGATGTCACCGGCATAAGTAGCTGGATGAATGAGACTGCGAAAAATGCTGCTTATGTCAAAAGCCAATACCTGCAACAGAAGATAGCCCTCGAAGAACTGTTAGAAAGTTATGAACAGGGTGGAACGATTGCCTGGAGCTTTATTCGTCAGGGCGAGCGAGCCGCTGACACGATGAATCTCCTGAATAATCAGGATTTAGACCGCCTCAACAATGCCATTCGCTCGGCAGAGCAGAGCATGGACAGTTTGGGCGACAGTTCCCGGAATGCCCTGAACAGCCTGCAAGATGAACTGGATGAATTACAGGGCAGACAGTCGGACATTGAGCAACGCCGTTATCAAACGCAGCGTGACGATCTGAAGGCACAGCAGGCCGAGGCTATCGCCAAAGGGGATCAGGAGGCGATTAAGAATATCACCTCTGCCCTGCGGATCAGTGAGCAGATTTACAACGAACGTATCCGGCAGGCCAACAATGAAAAAGCCCAAGTCCTCCAAGAGAGCCAGGTGAGCACGTCGGCACCAATTACCCGAACTACACAACCGGCTCCACAAAAAATTATCCGGCTCGAATATCCCGGCGGTGCGGTCAATGTCGGCATTGATTCAACGGATGAAACAAAACTGTTGGAAGCTTTGAAAAATGCAGGCATGAGGACGGTCTGATGATACTGGATACCATTACCCTCCCGGATGATCTTCTCTGGATCAATGAGTTTGAATGGAACCCTGTCGAGCAAACCACAGAGCGCAGTCTGACCGGTGCTTTGCTAGTTCAGGAAGGGCAACTAATACACGGCAGACCAATCATTCTCTCTGGCAATGGTGAGGCTGGCTGGGTTTCCCGGCTGACGGTCAAGAGCCTGTTTGCTCTCTCCAAAGCGGCCAATAAAAAAATGAGCCTAACGCTCCCGGATAATCGACAGTTCTCCGTTATCTTTGATCGGTCTAACGGCGCTTCTGTAGAGGCACAGCAGGTTTTACCTTTCGCTTATCCACAGGATAGCGACCAGTATTTTATTACCCTTCGATTGCTGACCGTTCACTCAGGGTGAGATGGGTTCGATCGGGACTGCATAATTCCTTCAGCTTGAGGACTGAAAACCAGTCGTGATGGTTAAAGATTCAGCAGAGAATGAAGCGAAAGATTCTTTAACAAGCTTTATTTCAGCTTGACCAGCTTGCTTTGCCTTTTCTTTATCACCTGATGAAGACATTTCAGCCCGGTAAGCCCGCTGGTAAGCCCTATGGCAAGCCCTCTTGCAAGCCTCTTCGGGTGTGATGGTCAGAGAATCACCAGAGAATGGGGTGGAAGTTTCTTTAACACGCTTTATTTCAGCTTGACCAGCTTGCTTTGCCTTTTCTTTATCACCTGATGAAGACATTTCAGCCCGGTAAGCCCGCTGGTAAGCCCTCTGGCAAGCCCTCTGGCAAGCCTCTTCGGGCGTGATGGTCAGAGAATCACCAGAGAATGGGGTGGAAGTTTCTTTAACACGCTTTCTTTCAGCTTGACCAGCAGTTTGACCAGCTTGCTTTGCTTTGACTTTATCCGCTGATGAAGACATTTCAGCCCGGTAAGCCCTATTGTAAGCCTCACCTGGCGTAATGGTCAAAGAATCACCAGAGAATGAGGTGGAAGATTCTTTAACACGCTTTATTTCAGCTTGACCAGCAACTTGACCAGCTTGCTTTGCTTTGACTTTATCCGCTGATGAAGACATTTCAGCCCGGTAAGCCTTCTTGTAAGCCCTCATGTAAGCCCTGTGGTAATACTCTCCGGGCGTGATGGTCAGTGATTCACCTGAGACAGTTGACTCAGGTACCTCAAACTCAGCAGGTGCATCTGTAACTTGCTGCTGATTGTCTGTATTCAACGGTCTATCTTTAGCAACTGGACGCGATAATGGCTGAGAAAAATTATCGAATGCTTGTCCACAGGATGACTCTTGAAGGGGCGGATGTGTAACGGTATGTGCATTCGGTTCCGTAAATAACAATTTATCTGATGCTGTCTCATTTGTACCTAAATACACATCTAGTTCTTCAAGCGGAATGTTAACTAAATCATCACTATCTAAAAGATCTAAAATTCGCATATATTTTCTAAATTCACCCTCAGTTGAAATAAAATTGCTCTCTGATCTAGAAGGTGCAACAGCATATTGATTTAATTGATTCGCATAATAATCGTTATTTAGGACTGCATCCGATTGACTAACATAAGTGTGCAAAGGAGAGTCCAGAGTCTGCACTGAAAATCCAGACATGCATGGCTGTGAACCGAAAGCTCTAAATGGTTCTGAAGGTGATTCATTCAACTCCTGTAAATAGGAAAAATCAGAAACGAAATTTGGATCAAAGCTAAAGCTGTCCATTGAGTTATTGAGTTATTGAGTTATTGAGTTACAGCCAAAGACAACACGTTTTTATAAAAGTTTCTCCCTTTCACCGCTCATTCTCCATTTATTTATGTCAACCAAGCATAAGGAAATGCTATGGCTATCAATAATAGTGACGTAAAACTCTTCGAAAGCCAGCGCCTAACTGATGAAGACGACGGTGGCGGTCGGGTTACTGGCAGCGAGGTGATTGATGGAAACGTTAATAATCTCTTTCAGGATATTTCCCGGATCGACCGAACCATTGGTGATGTTGCCCTGCGTAAGGCCTTTATCGGGATTAGCACCGATAACAATGACGTTTATCTCGGCAGTCATTTAATCCTGACAGAGC
>OODV01000326.1 GCA_900299555.1 uncultured Endozoicomonas sp. | reverse complement strand
CCCTGATCCAGTCATCAGGATTTTACTGGATTAGTGAGCGTTTTTCAGAGGTTCCCTATGCCAGTTTGATAGCGGTTAGGGTTTCGAAACAGGTTTCTCTGGCCGAAGAAATAAAGCTGGTAATATAGGGTTGCTCTTTTTGTTCTGTCCTGATGGCTGCATACAGGGTTGACCATAACCCCTCTCTACCAAGTCGGACTGCCGAGACTTGCCCTTTATCAAGGTATTCAGCCAATGCCCAGCAGGGCAATGCAGAAACTCCTCGCTGGCTGGCTACCAATTGCAGCATCATCAATGTGAGCTCTGCTGTGCGAATATCTGCAGGGTCAATATCTGCGGGATCAAGAAATTCACAGAAGACAGCGAGACGCTCTCGTTCAACAGGATAAGTGATTAGAATCTCATTTTGCAGATCAAGAGGCATCACAAACTCTTTCTCTTTCAAAGGGTGTGTTTTTGCAATGGCCAGTAGCATCTCATACCTGAACAGAGGTATATATTCGATACCGTCAATGGGGGTTGGGTCAGAGGTTACTACCAGATCAAGTTCACCTCTCGAAAGAGCGGGAAGAGGGGCGAAGTTGAAGGCGGTGGAAAAATCCATTTCTACCTCGGCCCAGTGTTGTCGATATTCTCCGATGGTGGGCATTAGCCATTGGTAACAGCTATGGCATTCAATGGCGATATGTAACCGCCCGGATTTACCGCCTGCCAGTCTCAACAGGCTTTGTTCGGTAGCTTTAAACCTTGGAAGCACTTCTTCAGCTAACTCTAAAAGTTTCAATCCGGCAGTGGTGAAGCGGGGGGGGCGGGATTTGCGGATGAATACTTCCATACCAATGCGGTGCTCAAGCTCTTTCAGCTGATGAGACAGGGCTGATTGAGTAAGATGTAAACGACCTGCGGCGTCTACCAGACTGCCGCTTTGGTGAATGGCTTTCAGTGTTTTCAGGTAACGTAATTCAAGGCTCAGGTTTTGTTTTGTCATAGCTCGTGCTTCTCCTGTCAGCCTTTTAGATAGACCCTAAGACTATGTTTATTAGTATCTTTCACTTTTATTATTAGAAAAATGAGTTTGATTCAAGTTTAACTCTCCGACAGAATCGTGGCTACTCTTTGATCAATCTTGAAAACAATAAATTTGATGGTCTCCTTGGAGTTTTTACATGATCACTACTCATAACCTTGGTTTTCCACGAATAGGCGCTAACCGTGAGCTGAAAAAGGCTCAGGAAAGTTACTGGAGAGGAGAATTATCTAAATCAGAGCTTTTGGAAGAAGGGTGTCGTTTACGAAAACGGCACTGGCAACTACAGAAAGATGCGGGATTACATCTTATCCCAACAGGTGATTTTGCATGGTATGACCAGGTATTGAACCATTCCCTGATGCTTGGAGCAGTACCCGAGCGATTCGCAGAGGCTGACCCTTGCGAATTAGATACCCTGTTTCGAATGGCTCGTGGCAGGGCACCCACTGGAGAGTCAGTAGCTGCTTGTGAAATGACCAAATGGTTTGATACCAACTATCACTATATTGTGCCTGAATTGACCAGGGGGCAGCAGTTCAAACTATGCAATACCTCTATTCTGGATGAAACAGCTGAAGCGATTGAGCAGGGCATTAGTGCAAAACCTGTATTGGTCGGTCCACTGACCTGGTTGTGGCTTGGGAAAGTGAAAGGTGAGTCCTTTGATCGTCTGGAGTTGCTGGATTCTGTCGTTGAAGTTTATGACAAAGTTTTAGCAAAGCTGGCTGAAATGGATGTGAAGTGGGTACAGATTGATGAACCTATTCTTGTTCTCGATCTTCCTTTGGAGTGGAATCAGGCGTTTGAGTCCGTCTATAACCGCTTGCAGAGTTGCAAGGTAAAAATTCTACTCGCCAGTTATTTTGGTGGCCTGAATGGAACGACGACGACGGTTGTTAATTTGCCGGTGGATGGAATTCATGTGGATTTGACTCGTGACCCTGATCAATTACCCGCTCTGCTTGACCGGTTGCCAGCTTATAAGGTGTTGTCTGCCGGTGTGGTTAATGGCCGGAATATATGGCGTTCGGACCTGAAGCAAATACTGCAGCAGTTAAGTGATGCAGAGGAGCGATTAGGTGATCGACTCTGGGTAGCGCCAAGCTGCTCATTGCTACATGTACCGGTCGATTTAGATAATGAAACCGAGCTTGATCATGAACTGAAGTCATGGTTTGCCTTTGCTAAACAGAAATGTGAAGAGGTATCTGTTATTGGTCAGGCATTGACCGGCGGTCATCAGGCTCAAGATCCGGTTGTGATGAAATTGATTTCTGATGCAGAAAAGGCAGCCTCAGACAGACAGCAGTCCCGGCGGGTTCATAATACGCTGGTGGAACAACGGGTAGCTGCATTAAAGGGAGATCAGAAGATTGATCATCGGCATTCGCCTTATGCTGTAAGGGCGAAGCTACAGCACGAAAAGTTGAATCAGCCTGAGTTTCCTACAACCACTATTGGCTCTTTTCCTCAGACTCGGGATATTCGGCAGAAACGCATGCAGTTCCGCAAAGGTGAACTGGATGAACAGTCTTATATCGCTGCCATGCAGGAAGAGATCCGAAATACGATCAAAAGACAGGAAGCGCTTGGGCTTGACGTTTTGGTGCATGGTGAGGCTGAACGTAATGATATGGTTGAATACTTTGGTCAGCAGTTGGACGGTTTTGCTTTTACAGCCAATGGCTGGGTGCAGAGTTACGGCAGCCGCTGTGTAAAGCCACCCATTATAATTGGTGATGTCAGTCGTCCTGAGCCGATGACTATTGCATGGAGTCGTTATGCTCAGGATCAGACCAGTCAACCCGTTAAAGGAATGCTAACAGGGCCTGTCACTATTCTTTGCTGGTCATTCCCCAGGGATGATGTAAGTAGAGAGGAATCCTGCCTGCAGCTGGCTTTGGTATTGAGAGATGAGGTTGTCGATTTGGAAAAGGCAGGAATAGGTGTGATTCAGATTGATGAGCCGGCCATTCGTGAAGGGCTGCCGTTAAGAAAAGCTGATTGGCCAGCTTACCTGGAATGGGCGGTGAGGAGTTTTCGAATTGCGGCCAGTGGTGTAAAGGATGAAACGCAGATTCATACCCACATGTGCTATAGCGAATTTAACGACATTATTGAATATATTGCCGCAATGGATGCTGATGTCATTACCATTGAAACCTCCCGCTCAGATATGGAACTGTTGGATGCGTTTGAAGAGTTTGAATACCCGAATGAGATCGGTCCTGGTGTTTATGATATTCACTCGCCAAATGTACCCAGTATCGAGTGGATTCAGCAGCTAATGACCAAGGCCGCGCAGAAAATTCCTAAGCAGCGGTTATGGGTCAACCCAGACTGTGGGCTGAAAACCAGAGACTGGCCAGAAGTAGAAGCCGCTTTGAAAAATATGGTGGAAGCTGCGAAGTCACTTAGGCATGCTGATTTCTGAGAAATTTTGAAAGTTATTTTGTTGATAAGAGTGCAGAGTAATATTTTATTCAGCACTCTGATTTTAAACGTCGGCTAGCAATAAAATTGCTATACAACCTCAGTTTAGAAGGCTTACTTACAAATAATTCTGAGGAGTTTATTTTTTGTGACGCTTAGGTTTGCAATAGGTGTGATCCAATACTGAGCTTTTATCTGTTTGGCCTTGATGCCTATCTGCTGGGAGAGCAGGTACGTGCCACTTTATGATATTCTCAGTGACTGAGCCTTCATGAATTGACTCCTTTAGCATAGCTCTTAGGGTTGGGCAGCGGGATTGATGTCTATCTGCTTGGGAAGCAGGTATGTGCCACTTTATGATATTCTCAGTGACTGAGCCTTCGTGAATTGACTCCTTTAGCATAGCTTTTAGGGTTGGGCAGCGGGGTTTAAGGTTCAGAGTGTTATCTGCGTGTCTTAAGGTTTGCGTATCAGCGCTGGTCAAACAGTCGATACTCGATCCCTCTCTGCCTGCCTCAGGAGCCACATTTGATATTGGTTGTTTTTCAAATTTAACCTCTAAAAGGGCATCTTGATGCTGTATTGTTTGGCTGGGTGGTGATGTGAATAAGGGTTTTAACAATTCTTGATCAGAGAGAAACTCGCCACCGGTGACATCATGAGAGTAGCTACTTCCCGCGCGTTCCTGACTAATTATAGTGTCTGAGTTTTCCAACCGAAAGTTGATCTGTTCTAACAGTTCTTGATCAGAGATAAGCTCTAACAATTCTTGATCAGAGAGAAGCTCGCCACCGGTGACATCATGAGAGTAGCTACTTCGTGCGCGTTCCTGACTAATTATAGTGTCTGAGTTTTCCAACTGAAAGTTGAACTGCTCTAACAGTTCTTGATCAGAGAGAAACTCGCCATCGTTGAGATCATGAAAGTAGCTACTACTTGCAGGCTTATGGCTAATTATCCGGCCTGAATTATTCAATTGAAAGCCAGTGGGTGTTTTTACGTGTTGATTAGCATTTTGTAACATGTACTTTTTCGTATCAGCAATTATTGCAATCTGTGACTTTGATGAAGAGGTATCAATAATATGGTTGTTTCCATGTTGGAGTAGTACCGGCGATAATGGCTTTATTGATGTTAAAATCGCATCCATCTAATGATTCCTTAAATAAGTTAAGTCGCGGTTGCCTGACTGTTGTCAGTCGTAATCGCTCCCAAGGTAGAACAACAGCTAAGGATTAGCCGGGATAGTTTACATAGAGAAAATGGCTGATAATCTTTGAAAAAAACTGAAATGAAAGTAGTCTGGAATTAGAGAAAAGGGTACTTTTTATTTATTTCTTGGGTGCCCGTCATTGACTAGGTGAGCTATGCGCAAGGATGCCAGAACCATGATTCACGAAAGCCTGCTTAATCATCGGGTGCAAGCCCTTGAGCCATCCGCAACGCTGAAAATCAATGAACTTAGCCAGCAACTGATTAAAGAAGGTCGAGATATAATCCGCCTTGGGTTGGGACAGTCTCCATTTCCTGTACCTGATATTGTCGTCAAAAGCCTGCAGAAGCATGCTCATGAAAAGGACTATCTGCCTGTTCGTGGGCTTCTGGCTTTGCGCCAGTCTGTTGCAGGTTATTACCAGCGCCGAGATGGTCTTGACATCGATGCGGATTCGGTTCTGATTGGCCCTGGCTCCAAGGAGTTACTGTTTAATATTCAGATGGCCTGTCAGGCAGAGCTGATATTGCCCGCCCCCAGCTGGGTGTCGTATGTTCCCCAGGCTCTCATGCTTGGGCGTAAAGTGAGATACCTGCCAACAGAGATGGAGAGTCAGTGGCAGATTTCTCCAAAGCAGCTGGAGCAATTACCACCACCCGGAGATGAAATAAGATTTCTTTTACTCAATTATCCTTCAAACCCAACGGGTTCAAGCTATGATCCGGATCACCTGAAGGCTCTGGCTAATGCGGCCAGAAAGCAGAAAATTATCATTATTGCTGATGAAATCTACGGTGAAACCCGTTTTGTCGGGCAACATCATTCAATGGCTACTTTCTACCCAGAGGGTACCATTATCAGTGGCGGGCTTAGTAAATGGTGCGGGGCAGGAGGGTGGCGTCTGGGAGCAATGATCTTCCCGAAGGAGCTGCGAAGAGTGCAGGACGCGATGGCTGTGATTGCCAGTGAAACTTTTACTTCAACCAGCGCTCCAATCCAGTATGCGGCGTGTACCGCTTTTTCAGAGAGTTCAGAGATCAATCTCTATCTTGAACGAAGTCGACAGGTCCTGGCATTGATCGCCCGTTTTATGGTGGATTCGCTGAGGGCTGTGGGGTTACAAATGGCAGACCCAGTGGGCGGTTTTTATCTGTTTGTCAGTTTTGAGGCATTCAGAGAGCAGCTGATGGCTCGTGGACTCAAAACCTCTGGTGAACTGTGCAATAACTTGCTATCAGATACCGGTATAGCAGTGCTTCCCGGTAGTGATTTTGGTTTAATGGCAGACCGGTTATTTGTCAGAATGGCGTTTGTGGACTTTGATGGAGGAAAGGCTCTTGCTGCGGTAGCAGAAGGGAATTACGAGCCCGAGGGCTTTGTTCAACAGTATTGCCCAAGATTGTTTGCAGCATGTCAGCGTGTAGAACAATGGCTGGGTCAGTCAGGTAACGACAATAATTAATCAAATGTTGGCTTTTTAGAGTACAGGTAATGGGGATGAAGTGGTTAAAGGTTCTGGGCGTCAGCCTGTGTATTTTCCTGACAGGGTGTCAGACGGTGTCGACAACCAATTCCGGCTCAATCGGTGTGCATCGGGAGCAGAAAATGTTCTCCCTGCTGTCCGAAAGTCAGGTGAGTGCTATGTCAGCAGAGGCTTACCAGGAAGAGTTAAGCAAGGCCCGTAAAAAAGAGGTGTTGAACCAGAAGCCTGCCGACGTTAAAAGGCTGCGTACGATTGCTGACCGTCTGGTGTCTCATGTCGGCGTGTTCAGGCAGGATGCCCAAAGCTGGAAGTGGGAAGTCAATCTGATGACCGATAAGCAGCTCAATGCTTACTGTATGCCAGGGGGCAAGATTATGTTTTATACCGGTATCATTGACACTCTCAAACTAACCGATGATGAAATTGCCGCCATCATGGGGCACGAAATGGCGCATGCCCTCAGGGAACATGGGCGTGAGGCTATGTCTCAGGCTTATGCGGTTCAATTGGGGCAGGATACCTTGGGTATTCTTCTGGGTGTGAGCCCTGAGGTAATGAATATTGGCAGTACCGTAGTGAATTATGCGTTGACATTGCCTAATAGTCGTACCAATGAGGTGGAGGCTGACCTCATTGGGTTGGAGCTGATGGCGCGGGCTGGTTATAACCCAAGAGCTGCTGTCAGCCTGTGGAAAAAGATGTCAGCGCAAAGTGGTGGAAGTGTGCCGGAATTTATGAGCACACACCCATCCCACGATACTCGTATTAATGGACTAAATGCCAATATTGTAAAAGTTGATCACCTCTACCAGCAGGCGATCAGCAAAACCAATTAACCCTTAGGTGCTACTGGGTTGGCAGGGTCCATACTCCAGCCAATCCAGCCGTCGTCAAATACGCTGATCTTTTTCCACCCCATAAGGTATGCTGCAAAGAAAGCTTCACTAGCGCGCCATCCGGTGCCGCAATAGAAGCTCACTTCCTTATCTGCAGTAATTCCTTTTTCCTGCCACATTTTCTCAATCTCCGTCCAGGAGCGCATGGTGCCATCAATGTCCTGATAGTTGAGCATGTCATAAGCGCTGTCACCGTTTTCCAGTAAAACAGAGCCCGGGATATGTCCTGCCTTGCTGTAACGGAAGTAACCTGATTTCTCACCGTTAAACTCCTCAGGCGTCATTACACTGGCCAGGATGGCATCTGGATCATCCATAAGCGCTTTTACTTCCGGAATATTGATGACCAGGTCATCATTATCCGGAACCTGAAGTGTTGTGCGAGCTAAAGGGGTTGGGTAATTAACATTGGCTTCCAGGTTATATCCCTGAGTTTTCCATGCCTGCTTGCCGCCATTGAGTACACGTACATCAGTAACACCCGCGTATAGTAAGGCTACAGCAGCACGGTAAGCGCCCATGGCAAGCTCATCGGCATACACAACAACCATTGTATTTTTATCAATGCCGTATTGAGCCAGTAGTTTAGCCAGTCGGTTATCCGGTATAAAATTCCACGAGGGGGTTCCCTGATTCCATTCGATCTCACGGGTATCCAGGTAAATGGCGCCAGGGATATGCCCTGATCGATATTTGGATTCTTCTTCGTAACCCACTTCAAGAGTGGTCAGACTCTGTTCTTTTTTTCTTTCCAACTGCTGTTTTAACCACTGGGGATAAACCAGCTTGTGGTATTTGGGGAGAACTACCGTTTCATTACCTGCATCTCCCCACGCCTGAATACCACCAGCAAGCTGGTAAACTTCTGTGAAGCCCTGCTGCTTCAAGCTCTGGTAAAGCGTGCCGGCGGAGCCATCATTTTGATCATAAACAACCAATGGCGCCTCTTTTTCATGGATCCCTTTTTTTGCCAGAAGCTGTTGTTGATCCTCTGATGAATCAGCTAACTCAAGCCAGTGGGGCTGAAAGCTGATGGCATCTTTTATATGCCCCTGTTTAATACCTTCACCGGCTGGCCATCCGTTAAAAAAATGATCTGCACGGGCATCAATAATGACCAACGGCTTAGAGCTGATCTGCCATTGTTGCAGCTGCGATACAGATATTTCTTCCATGGGGAAATGAGCCTTCTCCTGATTAAACATTCGATAGCCAGTCAAATTGATGGTGAATAAAATCGAAGTAGAAAAGAGGGCTGCACACAAACAGAGCGCAAAAACAGAGCGCGGAACACGCTTCCGAGGTGTCATAAAGGGTTGTCTCCTGTTGGTTCAATAGCAACAGTAATGGGTTTTCAAGAAAACAAAGACAGCGTTTAAATTGTCATTCAATGGGTGTGTAGGATAACGCAGCCCAGTGATAAAAAGAGGGCGTATAATTCCTGACATTGGTGTAGCCCGCTGCTTTCAGCACCATAACCATATAGGCGGAGCGAATACCTGCAGTGCAGTAAACAACAATTGGGCTGGTTTTCGTAATATCCTGCTCGGATAACATTTGATTGATTTCGTCAAATGACTTCAGGGTTCCATCCGGCATAAGCAACTGCTGAAATGGTAAGCTGACTGCGCCGGGCAAATGACCTTTCCTGGCTTCACCAAGGTCTTTCTGGCCTTGATATTCTTCCGGGGAGCGTGAGTCGATAACGCGAAACTTGGCGTAATCTGTGTAAAGTGCTTTGGTGTTTATGGTTGATGAGTCATCTCTGCGGGTTATATTAAAGTCGCTTCTGGTATTGAATAAGGTGGGAATAACTGTTGTTTTCAGGCCTTTTTCTTTCCAGTAGCTGTAACCACCATCAAGAATGCGAACATTTCTTAACCCAGCTACTCTCAGGCTCCAGGCAATACGGCCATCTTCCCCCCAGCCCTGGTGAGCATCAGCATAGACAACAATATTATCAGCCGGGGTCAGACCAATCTTTTGGATCTGATTTTCCAGTGCCTGATTATTAAGCACCGTTCCCCATGTTTCGCTGCCAGTTTTTCCAACCATGTCAGAAAATGATTGCCACTGAACGGATCGGGCTCCCGGAATATGTCCTTTAAGGTATTCGGAGTACTCTCGGGCATCAATAAGGGTATAGTTTTTCAGGTTGCTGGAAACCGTTCCGGCACTGATAAAGTATTCATGCGGAGCTGCCTGAACATAGTCAGTAGGTAGAAAAGTCAGAATGATGAGTAAGCAGCTAAAACGGATTAATTTGTCTAATAGTGATTGTCTTTCACACATCAGTAGCAGTCTCTGACTCCCGTAAATAAATAGTCTTCAGGAAAAAGACCAGAACGGTGATAGCAAACAGTGTCAGGAGCGCCGTTACAAAAAGACGGCTTCCACCCGTCAACATTCCACCGACGTAGGAGTAAATCAGGGTTGCTGGTAATTGGCCAATACCCGTGGCTATCAGGAAGTGCCGGAGCTTCATTGATGTCAGTCCGGCACCGTAACTGACAATATCAAATGAAATGAAGGGCAGCAGTCGGGCTATCAGTACTGTGTACTGACCATGACGGGCAAAAAACCGATCCACTTGCTCAATGGCAAAATGGCTGGTGAGTTTTGTCACAAAGCCCCGACCGAACCAGCGTGCGAGGAAAAAACAGAGCACAGCCGCCACCATTGCACTGCTCCAGGAGAGCAGTGCCCCCTGCCACCAACCAAATACAGCAGCGTTGGCAAAGGTGATCATAAAAGCGGGAAGCGGTGCTAATACTGCCTGGAGAATCATCATCAACGCAGAAACCAGCGGTGCCCAGACACCAAAGCTCAGGATATATAGCCGCACCTGGTCAATATCCACGGATGATAAAATGTGGATCATCTCTGAAAACCATTCACGTACCGGCGGGATGACCAGTGCAACGATGATCAATAACAGGGTAATAGCCGGTTTGATAATGGTTTGAATGCTCATTTAGCGGTTTTCTATTGTTGGGTTTTTTCCGGTATTTTGCAGAAGCCTTCTGCAGGAACATCCAAGGCTGCATTAAATTTACTGGACATGTTCTGAAAAGCAATAAGCCCTGTCAGCTCTATGATCGAGTCATTATCAAAATAGGTTTTTAACTGTTTCATCAGTTCTGGAGTTACCTGACGGTCGCTATAAGTGACCGTTTCCGTATACTCTAGTGCAATCCGTTCCTGGTTACTGAACAAGTCAGAGTTTTTCCAGTCATCAAGCGCTTCGACCTTGTCCATACTGCCTGCACGTTTAGCCAGAGTCATAGCGTTAACGTCAACACAAAAAGCACACCAGTTAACCTGAGAAACTCTGACCGTTATCAGTGAACGCAGTTCCGGTGACAGTGGGGATTTTTTGCGATCCAGAACGCCATAAAGAGCGGCTACCGCGGCAAATAGCTTTGGAACTCTGGCCCATAGCAAGCCAGGCTTAAGGATTTTCCCATAGCGGCGCTTCTGGCTCCAGAAAAAGGGCTTGAGCCACCAAGGATAGGAGTGAAGAGGTTTTTCCGGTACGTACATGGCTGATTCCAGCGTGCAGTTCCATAGTAGGTCAATGGATGTTGGCAGGAAAGGCGGAGATCTACAAGGGACAGGGGGGCAAGTGCCTATGCATTCCAGTGAGCCCGTGATCTGTGTCAGCTGTTTTTAGTTTCGTCCATATATACAGGCGTTAAGACTGAAATCAGAGCTTGTCTATAGTTCTGAACAGTTCAACACCACAGGCACACTCTATGCTGGCTGATACCTTTTCATTACAACAGTTCAATATTAATGGCATTTCAGTCTGGGCCGCTGTTGAAGCTACGGGACCGTTGGTGATTATGGTTCATCTGACAGGTGATGTGGTGTGATTTATTGACGCATTAGGAGAGGAAGCAGCTGTTCTGGTCGGTCATGACTGGGGAGCTCCAATATGCTGGAACACAGCCGCTTTATACACGGAAAGAGTTTCTGTCGTCTCTGGGTTCAGTATTCCTTATGTGCAGCGAGGTGAAACTTCTGTTACTGAACTCTGGAAAAGTTGTATCAGGGAAAGTTTTTCTATCAGCTCTATTTTCAAAAAGAAGGTATAGCTGAAGCTGATATACCCAGAGCGCTCAGGACGATGTACTACGCTATTTCCGGCGACTGTCTTGAACATAGCTGGGAGCAACTGATGACCTCTAAAGGACCTGATGATAATTTGCTGGGTAGCATGCCTGACCCAAACCCCTTGCCAGAATGGCTTACGGACGAAGACTTACAGTATTTTGTGGATACCTATAAGCTGAGTGGTTTCCGAGATTCACTTAACCGCTACAGGGCTCAACAACGAGACTGGGCGTTATTACTCCAGCTGTCAGAGTTAATGGTTGATCAGCCCAGCTGATTTATTGCAGCTTCTCTGGATATTGTGCGTGGTCTTATCCCCGGGATGGATCTCTATGAAAATCCGGGTATGAGTTGCACTGGCTTCAGGGGAGCAACCATTATTGATGGCGCGGGTCATTGGGCTCAGCAGGAGAGGCTCGATCAGGTCAATCGTACGCTACTGGTTTTTTTACCTGAACTTTCATGATGATTAAAAAAATTGAGAAACAGGTCTCAAACTATTGTTAATAACCGGTGAAGAATGTCGCTGTTAAAAGAACTGTTGATCTGGATGAATGAAAAAAGGTGGCGAGAAAGAGATGATCAGCTTCTGACAACAGTTCAACGTTGTGTATTTGCTGATAAAAGAATAGATAAATATCTTTGGGGTAACCACCATAATGAAAAATAGCCTGTCCGTATTTTTGCTGGGCACCTTGTTCTCTGTCAGCTCAGGGGCTGCTTTCGCCATTGATTGCTATGAAGAATCCAGAAACTTCGTATCTCTGGGGGAGGCATATTTTGATGTGGGTGATCCTGTTCGGTTTAGTTCCAGTGAAAAAAAGCAGCTGAGAGATCTTTATAAATCAATAAAAGGCGAGTGGGAAGGAGAGTCTGTTTTTACGGATTGCAGAGGTTCTAGTAAGGCGATGAAAGCCTATAGTAAAACCTATGAAATGGAAACAGAGGTTGAAAAAGGGCGGGAAGAAACTATCCGCTTTCAAACGGACAAGAGAGACGGTAATAAAACGACGATGGATGTTGCCTATTATTTCGACGATGAGACTATTTTTCATTATCAACGATCAGGCTCAACGATAACGGTTGAAGAGAAATATTATCAGCCTAATGGCAGTGGTGCCCATTTAGTTGAGAATTTGATTTCTTTTGATGCAAGAGGAAAAAAAATGTCTATTGACATTACATCGTACTTTAATGGTCACTTTTCATCTCATCAGACGATCAGCTTGGTTAAGAAATGAGCTTTATTATCCATTGGTCTTATTGCTTCACTCTTTTTGAGGTGTTTCGGGAGGGGCTGTTCAAATATTACAACTGATGTCGGAGTGTACTGCTCAGTAAATTCAGTAATATCGGGGGGGCATGGATGACGTGTATTCAGTATGCAGGGAGTAGCTGTATGAGTAGTATCATTTCAGACAGAGGTATACTGTATAAAGTCACTATAGTGGGCTATTTAATGCTGCTGCTGTTTTTTGTTCTGTTTATGACCGCTAAATATGCAGCTACCTCTAATGATGTTCTGTCTGGCTCTGGATCAGGCTATTTATCTGAAATAGAAGTTGATTTTCAGTTAAACAGCACAGAGTTATCCTATGAGGTTATTGAAAAGGGAACAGCGCTTTCTTCACAGAAAGGGCGTGATATTGTCATTGTTATTGATGCTGGGCATGGTGGAAAAGACCCTGAGGCGGTCGGACCTAATGGTGCTCTGGAAAAAGAAAGCGGCTTTAAACCCATTATGGTTAGAGATGGGGGGCGCTTTATCTCAATCATTGATCGATTGAAATTTGCTTTAAAACATAAAGCTGACATGGTGGTTTCGGCACATGCGGATGCCTTTAAGGTTAAAGGCGCTCATGGGGCTTCGATTATTTATCACCCAAGAAATAAACTGGAGCGTACTCAGCATATTGGCCAGCTGGTGCTGAAAGCACTTGGTAAAATTAACAGGCTACACAGCCATGGCGTTAAAAAGCAGGCTATCACCGTTCTGGCTGCAAGAAAAATTTCATCGATTATGATTGAAGCTGGCTTCATCTCTAATGCCTCAGAAGCGAAGAAGTTGGTGACAAAGAGTTATCAAAACAAGATGGCTCACTCTATCTTGGTCGGCATAAGAAAACATTTTTACTCACAGCCACCTCAAGGTGCATGGGTAGCTAATATGTCTGAGCGAATCAGGCATAAGCTTAATAGTCATGGTGAGACTCTCAAAACCACTCACATTCTGGAATTATCAGTACACTTCTAAACTCTCCGATTGCAGATTTTCTTTTGCTCATAGATCATTTCGGATGTTTCTAACGTGTCGCGTACGACAAATTGATGTTGGTTGGAGGGTATCGTGTCGCAGGTTGTGATCAGAGAAGCGGTTGCAGAGGATTCTGCATTGATTCTGGGGTTTGTTAAGGACCTTGCCCGATTTGAAAAAGCAGAAGATGAAGTGATTGCCACGATTTCTGATATTCAGGCGTCAATCTTTGGGCTTCATGCCACGGCAAAAGCCATTATCGGTGAACTGGATGGAAAGCCTATCGGTTTTGCAGTCTATTTCTATAACTATTCAACGTGGCTGGGAAGAAAAGGTCTTTATCTGGAGGATCTGTATATTGCTCCGGAGTATCGCAGTTTAGGTGCGGGGAAAGCGATGTTGAAATACTTGGCAAGGAACGCAATTGCTGAAAATTGCGGGCGTTTTGAGTGGAGCGTGCTGGACTGGAATGAGCCAGCCATAGAGTTTTATGAGTCCATTGGGGCTAGGCCTAAAAGTGAATGGGTGGGCTATCAGCTGGTTGGGGCAGCATTGACAGCTTTTGCTGATGATCAGTAATTCAGTGGCAATCCCGGGAACTCATTCTTAAGAGCTCCCAGTATCTCTATTTTTAAGGCTGTCTTGACCAGGCACGGATTTTATCTATTTCCTCTTTATCAATACTCAGGGATTCCAGGAATTCCTGGTGTGCCTCTGGCTCCATCTTTTCAAATTGCTGATGCCAGCTCTTCATATCATCTTCGCTGAATCCGGCTGCTTTCATAATCTCTACCCAACGATCTTTATTGACCATGTTTTGCTCCAGTAATGAAGGTTGTTTGAGAAGCATTACGATCGCCTTTTGCTGGTGACGCAATTTCTGGATCTCATTCTCGAGAGCCATCAGTTGATCACGCAGAATGCGTTCCTGCTCCCTATCGTCTTCACGGTTGAGGAGAGGCGCAATATTGCTGACTGGAATCCCGAAAGCACGGTAAGCCATGATGGCTTCAAGGCGTTTGATTTCAGTCTGCCCATACCATCGGTAGCCATTCTCCGATCGAGTGTGAGGCATGAGTAAACCTTCACGCTCGTAGTAAAGAATCGTAGTGCGTGATATGTCGTACTTTCTGGCAAATTGAGTAACCGTAAGCATATGGCCTCCCTGGTAAATACGAGGTCAATTCTCAGCCCTACACTAATAGACGGGTCAACAGAAAATCAAAACAAACTCACCTGACTCATCTAAGGTTGTTTTTTGCACTTAACAGGAGAATTTATAGGTGATTCAGCGTCTATTTGTTTATGGGACATTAGCTCCGGGCCGAGGAAATCATCATGTACTGGATAAAGTATCGGGAACGTGAGAGTCAGCAAGCATAAAGGGGGGTCTATTGGATAAAGGTTGGGGGCTTCCATCGGTTACCCTGGCATTATGCCCTTAGATGAAGGTGATGAGGTTAAGAGTGGGTTTTGTCATCTGGAGAACTGGATCAGTAAGGGACAGCTATTGATGAATTTGAGGGGCGAGAATATAGGCGGGTTCCTGTTATGGTAAAGCCGAAGGAGCAATCTGTGGAAGCTTTTGTGTATGCCATTCGAATATAGCACCGGAACAGGTTCTTTTTTGTAACTAATTGATTCTAAGTTGGTTATTTTTATCTATTGGAATATATGTAATAACATATGGTGACAGTCAGGTATTTTCTTTAAAATGCCCTGTCTTATGATTCCAATGAAGAAGAGGTCGTCTCATGGACGTAATGGAGCAAATAAAAGATCAGATTGAATCCCATAATATCCTGCTGTACATGAAGGGCTCTCCCAAATTGCCGCAGTGTGGTTTTTCTTCCAAGGCGGTTCAGGCTTTAATGGCTTGTGGTGAACAGTTTGCGTTTGTCGATATACTGGCCAATCCTGAGATTCGTGCCAACCTGCCCAAGTACGCTAACTGGCCTACTTTTCCACAGCTGTGGATTAAGGGTGAGCTGATCGGTGGTAGTGATATTATCATTGATATGTTTAACAGTGGTGAGTTGCAACAGCTGATTGCTGAAGCTGCCGGCTCTTCTGAAAAGGCGGATGGCTGATATTCGCTATAACAGGGTGAGAATGTTCTGAATTGATATAGGGGTTCTCACCTTGTTCTGATCAATTAGCAAAAAATACCTTTCCGTTCTTGCTTTAGGAAGACTCCATTTTATTGGCTCATTCATTGAGTAACTATGCCTTTCCGCTTTTTTGGTTGTCAGAATCGATTTCACTATCTTCACCAAATTTCATATTAAATGGGAGAGAATTGTGTTGCTGCGGAGAATTGGGCAAGGGTGGAAGATGACTAAAAAGGAGCCCCGCATCCGTGATGGCAGGGGGGGACAATTTAGTATGAAGGTGGTGTCTTTTAGGAAAGGATGAAAACTTACTGTCGGTACTTTCAGGCATGTCTGGCCGTTGGCGTTTTCTTCTTTTACGAACTACACAGTCGTCTTTATAAGGCTCTGTATCAATGTCTCTACTGTTTTCTTGAATCTTCCCAGGAACTGATAGTTGTCGTAAATAGACTGCTTGGGGCCTTAACATCTCGCCTGACTTCAGGCATGGGTCCATTGTAAAATCATTAGGATCATTTTCAACATTGATTCCTGAGAAAAGCTTGGAAAGCTCTTCATCTGAACCATCGAAAATTGCTTCTTTTCTCTGTCTGAAGCTCAAGGGCTTGAATGTTTGTTCTGGTCTGTTGGTTTCAGTGCTTACTGGGATTAGGTTTTCGGTGCACAGCATTTCGCTAACCACCCATTGGTTAAGAGAGCCTGCTGTGTCGGATGTAGGGGGAAGAGGCTTGGAAATGGCAAGATGTGAACCGTCAAAGGTGGAGGTATGTCCGGTGACCGGAGAGCTTTCTCTTGATGGCAATAATGATTCCAGTAACAGACTTTTGGGTTCTGATCTTATTAGTTCTGTAAAGTTCAATTTATACTTATTAGTGCTTACTCTATTGATATATAAAGCAATTTCTTTCATGAGTGGGATTTCCTGCTTCTTGAGGTTATAGATAAAAATTGAGCATGGTCGACTCTAAAGCTGGTCATTATTTAGCTGTTGTAAGCAGTTAATCCCTTCTTTATCAATAAATCTGTGGTTAATAGTAAATTTTATAGCTATTTGTCTCTGCTGTAGTAGGCGAAAACCGCAGTCCTGTGTATGATTATGTTCGCAGTTTTTGTGGTGCGCTGTTCGGTGTGGTTCCTGATTTGGACTATCGTATTAAAGCGTATAACTTCGTAAACCATTGGAGATACACTTATGGGCGTTTTAGTAGGCAAGAAGGCTCCTGACTTTACGGTACCTGCAGTACTGGGTGACGGCTCTATTGTTGATGCTTTTACACTGTCCGAAGCCATCCGTGGTAAGTATGGTCTGCTGTTTTTTTACCCTCTGGATTTCACTTTCGTATGTCCTTCTGAGCTGATCGCTCTGGATCACCGTATGGATGCTTTTCAGGAGCGTGGCGTTGAAGTTATTGGTGTTTCCATTGACTCTCATTTTACCCATAACGCATGGCGTAACACCCCTGTAGATCAGGGTGGTATCGGTCAGGTTAAATACACACTGGCTGCTGATATGACACACGACATCTGTAAATCTTATGATGTTGAGTCTGAAGGTGGTGTTGCTTTCCGTGGTGCTTTCCTGATCGATAAGGATGGTCTGGTTCGCTCTCAGATTGTTAATGATCTGCCATTGGGTCGTAATATGGACGAGTTGATTCGTCTGGTTGACGCTCTGCAGTTCCATGAAGAGCATGGTGAAGTTTGCCCGGCTGGCTGGAGCAAGGGTGACAAGGGTATGACTGCTTCTCCAGATGGTGTTGCCAAGTACCTTTCTGAGAGTGCTGATGGCCTTTAAAATCTGACTCTGAGTAAAAAAAGCTGCCTATGCAGCTTTTTTTTAAAAAGTTTTTTGCAGTGGAATACTTGACTCACGGCAAAATAACCTTATCATTCGCTGCCGTTGGTTGGTGACGAGAAATCACCTCCACATGTTGTTCCCTGATAGCTCAGTTGGTAGAGCAAATGACTGTTAATCATTGGGTCGCTGGTTCGAGTCCAGCTCGGGGAGCCACTTTTTGTTGAGAGGTGTTTTAATAAAACAACTCTTAGAGGAAATGGGTCGTTAGCTCAGTTGGTAGAGCAGTTGGCTTTTAACCAATTGGTCGTAGGTTCGAATCCTACACGACCCACCATTAAGCTACTTGCTAATGATGTGTGACCGCCTTAAGATTTGGCGGTTTTTTTATCCTGACCAATAAGTGTCAGTGATAAATACATAATTTTGCTCTTTAAAAGATTCTTTGTAAAAGAATGGGTCGTTAGCTCAGTTGGTAGAGCAGTTGGCTTTTAACCAATTGGTCGTAGGTT
>OODV01000385.1 GCA_900299555.1 uncultured Endozoicomonas sp. | reverse complement strand
CCCTAAACTCTAAATAACTGGTTTATATTATGGCAAGGAAGCCCACCCTCGGCGAAATCGCCCAAGCCGACCACGGCATTCTGATGAGCAAGGCCTACACCCATATGCTGATGGAAAACCCGACAGCGTCCTCCAGCAGCGAGGCCGGGATATGCGGCTTTATGATGAGCTGCTACGGGACGACCAGGTGAAACCCTGCTTTCAGCAACGCAGGCTGGCCGTGACCCAATCGGAGTGGGATGTGGAGCCCGCCAGCGAGAGCAGCGAAGACAAAGCCGCAGCGGAATTTATTAAAGAGCAATTAAATAACCGCAACTTTGATGACATTACCGACAAGATGCTATTCGGCGTCTTTTACGGCTATTCCGTGGCCGAGTGTCTGTGGACATACGACGGCAACAGAATTGTTATAGACGATATTAAGGTCAGAGACCGCAGCCGGTTTAAGTTTGACCTGGAAGGCAATCTGAGACTCATTAATATTAACCACCCCAATGGCATGAAGCTCCCAGAAAAAAAGTTCTGGGTATTCAGCGCCGGAGCCGACCACAGCGACAACCCCTATGGCATGGGGCTGGCTCATTACCTTTATTGGCCGACCTTTTTCAAGCGTAACGGCATCAAGTTCTGGCTGATTTTCCTGGAAAAATTCGGTATGCCCACAGCAGCGGCCAAACTTCCCCCTGGGCAAGCGCAAGACCCTATCGAACGAGAGAAAGCACTTCAGGCACTGGATGCCATACAAAGCGACAGTGGAGTAGTGATTCCTGACAACGTATTCATCGAGCTAATAGAAGCGGCAAGATCCGGCACCGCCGATTATGACGCCCTCTGTCAGCGTATGGACAAGGCCATCAGCAAAGTCATTCTCAGCCAGACCATGACTACCGATGATGGCAGTAGCCGCAGTCAGGCAGAAGTACATCAGGAGGTTCAGGAAGCGGTTATTAAAAGCGATGCAGATCTGATTTGTGAGAGTTTCAACCAGCAGGTGGTGGCATGGCTGACCGAATGGAATTTCCCCAACGCTACGCCACCAAGAGTATGGCGAAAGACCGAACCCGAAGAAGACCTGATGGCCAGGGCCGACCGGGACAACAAAATAAGCACCCTGGGATACGAGCCCACCGAAGACTATATCCGGGAAACCTATGGCGAGGGTTGGAAGAAGAAAGAAGTCAGTCCATTGCCACCCATGGAGGCAGGAGCGCCCGAGCTGCCGCCGGAGTTTTCCGAGATTTCCAGTCTGACCCAGAAGCGAGCGAGCCACAGGGCAGACATGCAGTCATTGGTAGATGCCGTTGAATATTTAGGCACGAAGTATCAAACGATGTATGGCAAGCGGGTGGAGCAGTTGCTGGACTATTTGGAGGAAACCGACGATGTGGCTACCTTTCGGCAGAAGCTGGTAGAGATGATGAAGGAACCGCCTGCTGATGAGGCGGTGGAGACGGTCAGGAATGCTTCGTTTTTTGGGCGGTTGATGGGGCGAATTAATAATCAAAAATGAGCTGGTATCAATTATCCTCATGAACTTCCGCCCATTTTTTAAGTGCACTTTCTAAGAGCTGTCAGCACATCCCCTTTATAAAAAATAGAACTAAGACTGGATATTTTAGAGACTTCCTGAGGTGTCAGTTTATGTCCGAGATATGGCTTAATCGCCCTGATAACATCTGTTTTATAAAAATCACTAGTTTTCGCAACCACCCTTTGTAAAAAATCAGCAGAGACTTTAGTATTCCTATCTACCAAACTTTGAAATACATTTACTTTATAAAAATCAGAGGTACCTATTAAGCTATCTAAAATCCACTCATCATCAAACTGAATAGGATTGATCGAATTGACGGGGTAAGCAGTGGATGAACCCGCAAAACTAGAACCTGTTGCTGAGGCAGATACCCCTTCTTTATAACTTGGAGGAGCATCCATCGGGTCTTGTTGAAAACCACCGGTCCTGCCTAAAGCTTCTGCTATATTTAGCAACGATTCACGTACCCTGTGCTGATAGGAACGACCGCACTGATCAACGATATCATTTTGCAGCCGTGGAGAAGGACTGCTGGATAAATAGGGTTTAAGGGCGTTGATAATTCCTTCCTTATAACTGTCCCTTGCCTTACTGACAATGTCGTACAAATCATCAGGCGCTACGCTTTGCTGACTATTTTCCAGCAAGCTTTGAATTACGGCCACTTTGTAGGAGTCACTGCATGAATTAACAACCTGAACCGCCGATTGGTGGGAAGGCTCTGCTGTCAGATAAGGTTTTAGAGAGCAAATCAGATTTGCTTTATAACTGTCACTTGCCTCACTGACAATGTCGTACAAATCATCAGGCGTTACGCTTTGCTGACTATTTTCCAGCAAGCTTTGAATTACGGCCACTTTGTAGGAGTCACTGCATGAATTAACAACCTGAACCGCCGATTGGTGGGAAGGCTCTGCTGTCAGATAAGGTTTTAGAGCGCGAATAATATTTGCTTTATAACTGTCACTTACATTAGAGATGATGCTTGAAAAAGTATCGGGAGTCAGCTCATCAGTGTCAGTGGAGAGAAATGACTCAATGACTGCCGCTTTGTACGAGTCTGAAACCATATTCATTATGGTCAATATCAACTCATCTCTTGAGGAATCCAAGAATGTTTCAGGTTCCAAACGAGGTTTCAGCATCTGCAGTATTTTAACCGTATCATCCCCATTTACCCTTTCGATAAAAGAATGTAGTTGGCGAAGTGAAATAGTGAATGAAAAACAATCCAGATATTTTTTGAGTATTATGGCTTTATAATTGGCAGGGATTTGAGAAAGAATATCAATAAATTGCGCGATCCCTTCCGCAGATACTGTTTCAGACTCATTGCCTTGATTGAATATTGCTGTCAATCCTGATGGCAATAGCCCCATATTTTCTAAATTTCTTAAAGGGTTCTCCTGCTCAGACGGATCAGGGATCCAGGTTCCGTTATGGTAACAGCCACTATAGTAAACACCATTGATGGTCGCGCGAATTGAACCATTGTAGGAGAAAACATTCGGCGGTGGTTGACTACTGAGTCTGTTTTCGAGCGGAACCTCAGTGAGAGCGCCGGGTGAAATCTCCTCTTCATGCGATTGCCACATTGCATCCTGAAGGGCCCTAGATATTTCATGGTCCCTGGTTGTATCGGGTTTTGGGTAATTTGGTGGTTGTTCTGCTGATACTTCCATTTCACGAAATACGCCTTCTGCCTCTTCAGTCCTTATGATCATGCTCATCTTCTCATCATCTGAATCTGCAGCGGAGGTTGGGCGAACAATTTCAGGAGAAGGGGTTGTCTTGCGTTTGGTTATGATCTGGTCACTGGGCAAAGCATCATTCGCCCCTGTATGCTCGTCGGCAGAAGGTAATGATGGATATATAGATTCCACCGCCACTGAATGTGAAGCGAAAGCACTGGATGGATTATCAAGTTGTGGATTTGACTGCTGATTTCCCGATTCAGTTGCTCCCGGATTCCGTAGCGTCAAAACGAGTTTTAGTGATGAATCCATAGGGTCTCCTATTGCATAATGCAAAATCATCTATTCGCTGTCTGGAAATAGATATTTACTCTGAAAAATTAACTACAGATGGCAGACTGAAATTCTGAAAAATAGTTCAATACCAAAACTGGCTCAGTCCCAGAAAATAGTTGCCTGATTCTCTAGGCCAGTATGACAATAAGATTTCCTAACCTCATGAAAGTCTCTCTACAGCAGGTTTTCAGGGAGTTCAGAAGATCACCAACATATATTGCTCAACTTTAGAGCATAGATATTACGGACGTTTGAGAAGTTTATAGGACTTACGCATTGACAGGGCTTTGTAAAATTTGATAACCCTCAAAAATTGTTGTTTTTTCAGGGATAAAAGTGAGAAGTACCACTCGACCCACTACCGCTTGTTGCACCCTTCCACAGTACATGGGTTTCCTGATCAGCGAACCCAAATCATCAACATGCACAAGGTTGGCAGAAGTGACAGGTATCTCTCACCACAGCGCAAACCGGTTCCTTCATCGTGAAAATTATCAACCGAAAGATATGTACGACGAAGCTCTGGAAGTCTTGAACCCAACCGGTGGCACTTTGAGTGTTGATGACAGTGTTCTCGATAAACCTTACAGCTACTCTGTGGCTCTTGTGGGGTATTTCTGGTCTGGTAAGCATCACAGGCCCGTTAAAGGCATTAATCTCATCACCCTTTATTATACCGACATATCAGGGTTGCACATGCCGGTGAACTACAGGATATATGACAAATCGGAAGGTAAGACAAAAAACGACTACTTCCAGGAAATGTTGATTGAAGTGCTGGCCTGGGGACTGAAACCAGCATTCGTAACCGGTGACTCCTGGTACAGCTGCACCAAAAACTTGAAGACGATAAAAAACCATCAGTCAGGGTTTATGTTTGCCGTTGAGACAAACAGGACAGTATCACTGGTAAAAGGTCAGTGGCAGCAGGTTCAGGAACTCGACATACCAGACAATGGTCTGGATGTATTTCTGAAAGACTTCGGCAAGGTCACGTTGTTCAGGACGATGTTAAAAGATCAGCGTCGCCACTTCGTGGTTTACTTGCCAGAGGAGGTCCCTTTTGAGCGCGACGATTTCTCCAAAATCCATGACCAGCACTGGCAGATTGAGCAGTACTATAGAGCGATCAAGCAGTTTTGCCACATCGAACACTTCCTGGTACGCAGTGAACAGCCTATCAGAAATCACATTTTTGCAGCAATTTTAGCCTTTGTTTATCTCCAGAAAATGCAGATAGCACGAGAGTTTATGAATATTTATCAGCACCAGCGGGAGTTGTTTAAGGAGACCGTTGGTGCTTTCGTTGAAAGTTTCGCAAAAGGGAAAGAACACCTCCTACCAAAACTCGCAAGGGTCATCAATGCGTAAGTCCTATTGATAAATACCCTTTTTCTTTGGTTTTATTGAATCCAACATTATTTATAGTTTCGAGAGGAAAAATAGGTTAGTTGTTGGCTGGTCAAATAATTTATGGGTGTCCTTTTTATCTCTTTTTATCTCTTTTTATCTGCTATACCTGTACCTGTCCGCCTTTTGGAAGACGGCTATACGAGCCACTGAGCCTGCAACCTTATGTCAACAGAGCCTCTTGGGTAGAACTATATCAGTTAAAGGATTGAAATAATGGATAACCTAACGACAAGCCGCAATACATTCTTGATAACGCAACCACACATGCCACAAGGACAGTATTCAGAAACCGCCCCAAAGCAAACTTCAGCTGCCTCTATCCTCAGCTCTCAAGACAGCCCCCCCCCCACCACAGTAACGCTTGCTCAGAGATCCATCACCTCAACAGAACCCCCACATCCTGAGCAATCCGAGAATCCAGGCAAGGATATACTGGCAGAAAGGCTGACGACATATGCTCCCCAGAATAAGGATACAGACCTTCCGGCGGAGCTTGTCCAAACGGTCATAAAACTTACCCAAAGTGCTGATTACCTATATCATGGATCAATGGCCTTGGTATTCCTTGGCTTTGATATGCGACCACGAGACATTGATATTTTGTGCACCAGTAAGTCAGCAGAAAACTTGAAAACTAAACTCCAGGAACAAAGCTCAGCCATATTCAAAAATATTCCAGGTATTAAACCACTTGCCATTCCTGAACAGATCAGCATCAAGCTGAATCATCCAAACGCTTCCAACAATCATGTAAAAATTCAATTAAATATTCTGAGCGTGGAGGATATGCTATTGAAAAAAGGGAGAGAATGCTCTGCATCCAAGTTTGATCATAGCGCTACCGTTCATGTTGAAACTTTAGAAGAAAAGATCGAAAAATCAGTCGAAAACAATCATCAATACACCACAAAATACCTTCAACCAGACTATTACAAAGAAATCCCCTCCCCCATCGTAAGGTCACTGTTATTCAACGATGACACATCCGAAGAGGCCAAACAATTCTCGGTAATGATCAGAGCTCTTATGGCAGCTAATGAGTCACTAAAGACAATAAGAAACATTGAGCAATACCCAAAGCAAACAATGATATGGTATAGCAAAGAAAAAATAGAAGAACTGAGACAAAGCAGAGAGGGATTAATAATCGCTCTTAGAAACCATAAGAAACTCGATGCGTTCCTTAAAGCCGTAGAATACAAAAGCTCTATAATGCCGGCAACAGCGGACTTTGTAAAACAGCTGACTGAGTCACTCAATATGAAGAACTCTGAACTCGAGCACGACATTGCTGGGTCACCATTATTTCAGGTTTGTGAGCTGCTGAGTCTGGAGAAAGATTCTGAACCAAAGAAACACCCTCCTGAACTTGAGTTACTGTACCTCAACTGCTTTAAATTAGATAAGAAGATGAACTCTAGCCACTCTAAAGAACAAGTGGAGACCAAGCTTAAAACATGCAGAGAACAACTCATACAATTTGATTTAAAAGTAAGAGAACCAAATAACAAAGACATCGGCCGATTACTTGACCCAGGATATATTTTAACTAGGCCGAAAAACTCTGCAGATATTCACGCTACTAGTAAACGTCTAATATACTATGCAACCCTCAAAAATCCAAAAATGTTTCATGAGAGAAAAAAGCTGCTGGAAAGTCTTTCAGCGAATTATGCAAACATAAACACCTCCAAAGAGGAGTTGGACTATTATAAATCAATAGCTACTGCATCAATTACAAAAAGCGTAGCAGATGAGCTGGTAAAGAATGATGAGTGGAATATTGAAACCATTCTAATGTTTTTTTTTCCCAACCTGAAACCAAGACTGCTATCAGTAAAAGCTCCATTTCTCAAGCCATCGCAAACTTTATATACTAATTCAAATCTATCGAATCAGCCAATAATGAGACATGGGCCAAAGTTATTAAGTGATAAAAAAATCAATTTTGAAAAGTTACAAAATTGGGACTTATCCATTCTTCAAGTAATTAGTGCTATTCCTACGCTCGTATTATGTTTGGACAAAAAATTAAGCCATATTGTTAGTGAAACAGCAGCCAACCCACCTCACACATTTTCCAAACAATGCATTAGGAATCATATATTATTCGCTTGCGACCTTGCTCATAAAATAACCCACATGCCATTAGCCTTACACACACCAGAGATTGATAAACGCCTACTATGGGCAATATACAGCTACCTTGAGATGACTTCAATTATGAGAAATCAAATTGAATCATTCCCTGATGAGTGCCTGATGCTTACAGAAACTTTATGCTTTCTTCTACAAAACAGCACCATTCAGGATTTATTATCAAAGCAAGTAATTGAAACGGGAGAAGATCTTCAAGATATACATCCATACACTTTGAAAAAACTGGAAGAAACAATATTGACTATTTTGAAAGCACCCATTCAAAACAAAAAGCATTTGGGCATTACTCTATGTCTGTTGACGACTGTATGTAATCATAAAATGTTCCTAACCGCTAAAGACAAAGATCATGAAGAGAGGATCTCTCAACTAGCAATCATCACAACAAAGATCGCAGGTGAAATTCTTAGAATTTTAATGGAATACGACTTGCAAAATTCACTCAAATACAATCAACTGGTGCACCGTATTAATAGCGACTGCACCCCGATTCTTCAACAGGTTTGCACTTGCATCATTCAAGCACGAATCCCTGAACACCACGAGACAAAGACGCTTAGCAATACTGTTAATGCACTTTCTTCAGAGTGCCAAAAGAAACTGACTGAAATCGAACTGAAAGATCAAGCTTTTTTACAGGAGCTAGAAAGCAGTGAAATAAAATACACCAGAAAAATACTGAAAGAATACAATAAGAAAAAAGAGCAGCTCACAAAAGCACATGACGACAGAATGATGCGGGACAGACAACCTCAAGAAGTTAGCATAGAAAAGTTTATTGAGCGAGTGGGGATCCCGGCACCTGCTTCTGATTATGAAGAGCAAGCGAAGGCCACAGGAGAGTTACTGAGGAAACTCGCTGAGCAACTTGAAAACTGCGAACACGAAAACCATATAAACGACATACTTAAAACAACCGACAACCAACTATCTACCATTGAAAAATACCCCGTACTACAGGTTTGGGCATATGGCGATCAAGCTTACAGTCTATGGCACCCGCACACCGACCGGTTTAATAGGGCTGGACGATTTGTCGAACATTTTATGAACATGAAGAATTTCTGTGATGCAGCACTCAATGAAGCATCTAAACAACCGAAGCAGTATGACTACAAATGGCTATATGACAGAAATCCTGAACAACCAATCGGTTTACAAAGCCTTTTTTTCCTTACTCGATTATATTCCGCTGAGAAGATCCCAGCACTGATCACACGAGCAAGTAAAAGTGTAGCCCTGTATGAAAAAGCTCTCAAGCAAGCCCAAGTTGCCAGCCATCAACTGACTCAGAGTTTGATGATCGATCCTTTCAACCCAGAACATTGCCAGCAAATAGATCATCTCCACCTAAGAATAGGCTTCATCATTGACGAAATGAAACAGATCCAGCAGTTGATGATGGAGATTCAACCCATACCTGACATTCAAAGTCTAATAGACATTAGAAAGAAACTATTCCACATGCTTCAACCACCAGTATCAAAAGCAATAAACAAGATTAGTGATTCCAAATATACACTGGATGATACAGTGGTCAACTGGAAACCTGACCCTGCTGTTTTGGAAGCGCAGCGATCCATATTAGAAAAACTTGATAAAGCCATTGACGGATTCACGGAACTGCACACACGTTTATCCGGAGGTAAGCGTATAACCTCATAAGGCAGATAACGTCAATCTTGTTTTTTAACTACCCTATTGAACTTGATGATATGGACTGCAGAACAAGGCGAAATGACGAGCAATAGCGTGACTACTTGTGTACTCGGGTATTGCGAGGTATTCCAACGCAGACCAGTGGTACCATCTTGGAAGCCAGTAAACAGCCCTTTACTGAAGCGCCCCAGGTTTCTCGGAGGCAGTTTTATTTGAGTCATGCCACTTGTGCAGACTCGGCTTGTTAATAATACAGGTTTTCGTATTCCGCTGGAGGCATATCCAATTGGTTCGAGAATCCTGCGATTATAGGGCTTTCGCATTGACAGACAGCTGTAAAAACTGCTAAGAGCCTGTCGGATTTTGGGGGCTAACGAAGATGAGCAGTACCCAAATTCTGACAGGCTCCTAGTACATCGTTTCAATGAGATTGATACGTGACAAGGCAATACCTCAAACCGTC
>OODV01000384.1 GCA_900299555.1 uncultured Endozoicomonas sp. | reverse complement strand
AGTTATCGGGGAGTTTATCTCCCGAAACCACTATCAACAGTTTTGATACATCACCGATCTGTTCTGCTTTCAACTGAAATCCCTTTGCCATCACCTCTTGCAAAAACTCTTTTTTATAACCTTCATAAGTTTCACTGGGGGGACAACCGTCTTCCCTAATAAGCTGCATAATTCTCTTTTCAAGCTTCATTTCGCAACCGAGCGGCATAGAACCCTCCCTCATCACCAGTTGCAAAAAAAAATTATCAAACTTATGCATCAGAATTCTCCTGTTCAATACACTGCAACACGTCAACTAAAACCCTTTTGGCCTCTCTTGCTCGGTCTGCTGCCTTTATCCAATGGGTTTTGGTAACTTCATAGGTAAATCGCTCTTGAGCACAACGGCGGGATAGGGTTTCAGCATTACTCAGTGCTGTAATGGCCTCATGCAAGGCTTCGAGTTGCGTCATTGTTTATCTCCCGCAGAAAGGTTTACAGCCATTCGCCCATAGTCTCAAATCTTATTGGTGACAAGCTCGATGGATTGAGACTACCGGCACAAAAGGAAACCACCTGCTCGAAAGCAGCCCTCCCAGCCCGTCATAAACTCAGGACAATAGGAATCCGAAACAATAAAAATGCCGCTCGGTTGGCGACTGTTGCGTCTTTTGTATTTCCGAGTGCTAATCCGAGCTTCAGATTGTGCTGAAGTGATGGCAAGGTTATTGATATTGATGAAGTGGCTTAATTGGTGGCCAGTGGGTTGGATCGGGGAGGCTAACATGCTTCAGCCTCCGGTTCCTGCTCCCTCAAACCGTTGTCGATTTCCCATTGCAATAAATCATTAGATGACCAGCGGGACATATACCCCAGTTTTTTCGGTGCAGGGAATGTCTGACTTTTTATGCTGTCGTATACCCAAGTCTTGCCAACGCCATACCGGGTGCAGACTTCAGACAGCTTAAGGTAGTGCTGTTGAGATGTTTCTGTCGTTGGGTGCATATGAATAACCTCGTATTACTGCGGTTAGTGATCCGCACAATTACGAGGTTATTCGTTAGCGTGATTTGGTTTGTTGAATTCAACTTTTGTTTTGTCGATTTCGATAAAATAATTATTCGCCGTTGCCAAAATCATCATCGGCAAAAATTTCTCTAAGCTTGTCTTTGGTGGATTTAGGTGCGCCAAAATGGTCTGTTAAATAGGTTCCCAAGCCGCCGGGAGTAATATTCCCATGCGTTGATTTTACTAAATTATCATAGGATGGAAGTTCTTCCCCTTTCATAACGGCATTAATTAGCTTTCCTTGCGATAAAACTATTGATATCAGGGTATTCTCTCTTTTTGTTATGGCTGACTTGTTTACTTTGCCGGGTTCACTGCTTGGGGCAAAAACCAGCCCTTTTTTATTACACCATGGTTTTATATCTCTGGATAATAAGACCTGTTTTTGTATTCCGTGTGGGTAGCGTCTGGTAATAATCGGTATTTCACAATTCTTAATCGCATCATCCAACGATGCTCTGACATTTTTACAGAAAATACCATAACTGCTGGGTCGGTTTACGTCTGCTAACCACTCAACCAGTTCATCAACGGTGTATTCACTTCGAGTTAGATTGACCAATAAATTTTGGATAGGTACTCTTTTTTCGTCTGACATACCCCAGTGATCTCCGGGATTGGTTGGACACTGGCGGGAAGTTGCGATTCCCGCCGACTTTTCCTCTATCGAAACTTCACTTCCAAAACATTCTCTCCAGCGGCTACCTGCTTCAGTTCGTCCAGATAATCAGCCCAGTGCTGCATCATTTCGGCTCGCTGCTTTAAATGTTTGGTGCGGTTATAGGCTCGCCCGTTGGGGTCTTTAACCACATGGGCTAGTTGTTGCTCGATCCATTCAATTCGGTATTCCAGAACTTCATCCAACAGGGTGCGAGCCATTGCCCGAAAACCATGGGGAACCATCACCTCGTTACTATATCCCATGGTTCTCAGTGCCGTTCTTACCCCATTCTCCGACAGTGGCCGACTTGCCCCACGCTCGGACGGGAATAGATACCTCCCCCTGCCGGTTATGGTGTGCAGTTGCTCAAGTATCTTTTTGGCCTGCCGGGACAGTGGCACGATATGAGACTCTTTCATTTTCATCAGCGATGCCGGTACTTCAATTCGCCCCTCATCCCAGTTGATAAAGCTCCATTCCAATTGGCGTAATTCCCCCGGACGCAAAAACAACAGGGCTGACAATTTCAATGCAGCCCTGACAATGGGCGTTCCGTTGTAGGCATCCATGGCCAGCATCAGCAACCCTACCTCGAATGGGGTCGTAATGGCTGGATAGTGGGTGGTTTCTTTTGGTCGGAGTGCGCCGGTAAGATTAGCTGCGGGGTTGTCAGTGGCTCGCCCGGTTTGAATGGCATAGAGAAACACTTGCCCGGCGGTTTGTTTTGCCCGGTGTGCTGTGTCCACTACACCTCGCCTTTCAATGCGTCGCAGTACGGTTAAAAGCTCTGGTGCTGTAATGTCAGATACCGGACGTATGCCCAGATAGGGGAATAACTCTTTTTCCAGCATTCTCATTGATCGGGATCGGTGGCTTTCACTTTTGCCAGTGAGTTTTACCTCGTGCCATTCACGGCCGACTGCTTCAAAGTTGTTTTCATACTTGCTGAGATTGAGGGCTTTTTGTATCTGCTTCTCAAGGCTAGGGTCTTTCCCTTCATCCAGTAAGCGGCGGCCTTCATCTCTTTTGTTCCGGGCATCTTTCAGTGAGATTTCAGGGTAAGCACCAAGGGCTTGCATACGTTCTTTACCGGCAAAGCGGTAGCGGTAACGCCAGAGCTTACTACCATTGGGCTTAATCAGCAGCGATAGCCCTTTTTCATCGGTAATTTTGTATTCCTTTTCTCTTGGTTTGGCGTTACGTATTTCTATGTCAGTAAGGCTCATTATCTATTCTCCGCCAGTGCTTCACACCTCACAGCAAACCGCCAGTAATAGAGCAACTGTCAGCTACAGCCCTTGATATAAAAGGGGTACAGGATTAGTGAGGGTACGGGTGAAAGGGATTTGCGGGTACGGTTTTTTAATCTCTAAATATACCCTCAAATGTACCCTCAAATTTTACGGCTAGAGACGGTTTTGGACAAATGACTTCGGAAGTAAAGATAGGCTAGAGACCAGTAAAATCAAGGACTTGCGGACTTATTCGGAGATTATCGGAAGTGCTTCTGGTCGGCGTGAGAGGATTTGAACCTCCGACCCTTTCGTCCCGAATGGAGTACTAACGTACTATATACGAAAACTGACGAATACATAAGGAGATAAAAAACACATATTTTTCAATAGTATAAAAATAAGTAAAGGTCACTTTTCGTTTTCTCTTGCTTTTTTATGTTTTTGTGCATATCGGCTCTGATTGCTGCTATATTGCCACTAATCACTGTCGTATACCGTTTTCGAAGGGGGTCTTTCTTTCCAGCCTTTTTCGGTAACGGTATAAATCAGGACTACTCACCTATTTTGTAGGACGAAAGGGATTTTGCTAATCCAACGAAAACGGTTGGAACTTCTGTATAATTGACCGGTCAGAAATATAAATAAAAAGTACATAACAGGCACTGGCATATGGCAGTAAGCAAAATAACCGAAGCTGCGTTGAAGCAACTTCAGACTGACTCTGAACTCAGAGACACCGAACAAACTGGCTTCTACGCCAGAAAGCAAAAAAGAAAAATTACATTCTATTACTCTTTCATAAGCCCTATAGATGGGAAACGGAAGTACATAACCCTTGGGGCTTATGGCAACCTCACAGTGAGCCTTGCCAGAGAAGCTGCGAAAAAGGCGGCGGGGGAAGTGGCACTCGGCGTAGACCCCCAAGAGAAAAAACTGGAACGCCGTGAAAGTGCCGCAACTGCAACCCAAAGGACATTCCGCCATTTTCTGGAAGGCCAGTTCAAAAAGGTTGTTTCCGGGAAAATGTGGGATGACACTGAACGATCTCTACGCCTTCATTTTAAGGGCTGGCTGGATAGAGAGATGAACAGCATAACAAAGACAGAAGTGCAAGAATGGCAGCAAAACTACCCCGGCGCACCTTCTGGAGCGAACCGCCAACTTGATAACGTTCGTGGATTATTAACCAAGGCGGTAGATGCCAAAGTGATCGCGCAGCACCCTTTAAGGAAAATACCGAACCTCCGTATTGATAAACAAAGGAAGTTGGATGCCTTGACAAAGGCCGAAGAACAAAGGCTTCTCACTGCGCTGGACAACCGCGAAGAACGGCGACGTGCAGAAAGAGATCGGTTCATTAGCTGGCACCATACCCGCAACACGGATAAAAACTGCCCTGAGCCACATGGGTCATTCACCGACCATCTAAAACCGATCCTCTTATTGGCGCTTCATACAGGGATGAGACAAGGTGAACTTTTTAATCTGTGGGCAGAGGATGTGGATTTTGAATCTGGCACTCTAACTGTAGTTGGTCTTGACCCTGACTCAGGTAGGAGGAGCAAATCAGCACAAACGCGGGTTATCCCCCTGAATAAAGTAGCGACAGCAACATTACGTGCATGGTTTGAGCAAACAAAACCTGAGAGCTTTGTGTTCCAGGGCAAGAACGGAGGTAGGCTGGATAATATAAAAAGCGCCCTGACCTCATTATTCGCAGAAGCTAGAATCCAGAAAAAAGGTAAGAAGCTACACGCACTACGCCATACTTTCGGCACTCGGCTCGCCCGGAAACGAGTGGACCTGATCACCATCAAAGAACTGATGGGCCACGCCTCATTGGAAACAACTCAGAAGTATCTGCACACTGACGATGAGCACAAGGCAAAAGCCGTTCAACTACTGGACGACTGAGGAAATCTCCTGATCAACAGCAGATCGCATCTGTTCCCTATCCAACATCCGCTGGCGAACGTCATCTGGCAACTGCCAGATGCCAACTTCGTGCATAGCCAAGAGCTGGCGTTCTATGTCTCTTGTCGCTTGCCAGTCAGAGCCAACTAGAGTCTGCTGGGACACACTGTTACCCTGAGCAAGATCAGAAGAAAAAAAGTAAGTCGCTTTATACCAGTTAGGTTCAAAGACAGGGTTCTCACCAACATGATATAAATAGTCGTGCCCTGGTATAGGACTCTCGGATAGAGAAATTTGCCACCCTTGCTGACCACCTATCGCACTCTGTAACCGCTGGTATAGGGTGAGGCGATGTTCGGAAGCCCCGGACACAAGAATTGTGCCGGGTAAATCCGGTAGAAAAACAGGTAATCTCTTCACCCTTAAAAACCCTCATCTGAAGCATCGCTAATAAAAATGTAAGCCACCCTCTCCAAATCAAACAGTTCGCCGCCCCGGGTTATCTGGACTTTTATTTCAATTGAATCATAAAGAGGGGACTTGAAGGCAAAGGATATACTATTGAAATCAATCCAAGCGTAGCCTTCCTTAGTTACTGAACCGCTTTGACCCAGGCTAGAATATGACTTTGTTGTTGTCCTTAAAAAACCATGGGGAATAGCTTCATTACGGGCAACATCCATCCCTTGATGAGTATATCTGTGGTTAAAAACAGTGCTTTTATTTACACCATCAATACCGGATATAGTTATATCAATTTCAAAAGTAGCGTATTGAACATCTCTGAGTTCAACTTTTATCTTTGGGTTGATAGTGTAATAACGATACCTGTTAAAATTAGCGTAGGTGTTCTGCTGACTAGCATCGTCAAATACCACACCATCCCTGTTAAAATCGGCACTGGCAATAGCTGAGGTAAGAATAAACTCATGGGAATAAACACCCTTTACCTCATTAGTACTCGGCCTACCATCCGAACGTGTATTGGGTTGGTCTTGTGGAAAAGCCAAAAAACGTGTCGTGCCAAACCCCTGGTCAGCTTCAGTAGCAACCAAAAGGTCATTTGATTCCTTGATAAACAGGGAACCCTCAATAATAGAGCCTCGTATATATGCACCAACAATATCCCCAGAAGCGGTCAAGTTGTTAAACTCTGCGTCCCCAGATTTATCTATACGCCATCCCTTCTGGCCAGAAACAAAACCATCACTCTTGATTTCATTACCAATCATCGCATTGTTAATAGACCCGTCGTTAATATTAGCCACAACAAAGGCAGCAATATTACCTACTAACTTATCAACGCTAATATCCGCAAGCTGGTCTTCTGAAAATACGGGGACCAAAGCCTCAACGGGCACAAGGTTGTGCCAAGGCCCAGGGTTCTCTGCGTAGGACATATAACGGAGCCAATAGAACCAAGTCTGCCCCGCAGCAATATCAGTATCCGCATAACTCTGGCCAGAACTCACCCCTATCAACACAGCCTCTTCCAGAGCATTAGTTGCTGAACGGTAAACCTCTGCATGAGCAATATTGTGCTGTTGATGTTTTGCCCACGTAAGAACAACAGACCTTGGGTTAGAGTGTGCTGTAAAATTAACAGGGGTAGTCGGCAAAGTCTGATCGCTTCCAAGGTCACTGCTTGGTGGAGCAGTAACAACTGTCTGTTTACCGACAGCTTGAACTTTGGCCACACCCCCATCACTCAACTCACGTACCGTCACTGCTCGATCCATAGGGTTACCGCGCTGCCCTACCTGAACAGCCACAGCTTCAGCATAAGCTTCCATCCACTGACGCAGTGAGGGATCAACATTTGCCGGTACAGGCGGCAACCCGGGTAACTTACTCATACCAGTTCATCCATTGAATCGGTCAGGCACAAAAACTCAACGCCATTCGTCCCTTCGATCTTTACTTGCCAACGCTTGGCTTTGGTGCTGCCAGGAATACGGACAGGTAACCCAGAACGAATGGTCTTGGTCAGGCGCACTTTATCATCAGCAATCACGGTAACGGTTACTGGGTATGCTTCAGCCTCAACACGAAGTACTGAAAAACCCAAAGCAGAGGGCAAAACAAAAGTCTTACTCTGCCACGTCATCTGAAGGGGAGCACCGGCATCGAACTTAAACAGTTGTCCATTGCCATCTGCCAGATAAAGTGTGTCATCTTTTACAGAGAAATGGCCAGCAGCCATATCAAGGGTGAATGTTGTGAAAGAAGCTGTCTCACCAGCGGGGTCGAAGACAAAACCCTTGCCATCGCTACCATACTGAGCGATATATTTGCCCTCATACTGCCACGCCCGAATAGTTCCGGGCGCATAAATAGCCCACTCATGTTTGGTGAAGAATGGTTCAGTCACCACTTGGGCACCAGAACCATCTGCCATTACCAACCCATCAGGAGAGGCATAGAGTGCGTAGCCTCCCATATCCACCAGTGAACGCTTGGAGACACAGGACTGATTGCTTTCCAACTGAACAGCGGTGATCGCTGAGGGTGAGCTGCCCTGTACCACATAAGGCTTTGTGTTGGTGACGACCAATAGGCCAGATGCCACGGGGACTATGCCATTGATCTCACCGTCAGGGATGGTCGTTCGGTAATCCAGCGGCCAAGCATGAGGGACATACGGCTCTGACAGACAAACCGTGTTGCCTGAGTAACCACAAAGCGATCCTCCCGGCACAGAACAAAGTCCAACCAACGGCCCATCAGGATACAAAGAACTGTCGTCATCAGGGGGACCGATCCAATTCTCTGTAATCGCCTGCTCCTGAAGCTCTGCCGGTTCTTTGGTGTCGTTATAAGTGTCTGTGGTGATCGCTACTTCATCAACATACTGCCAGATGGCAGAGGATGAGCCGCTGTTGCTGCGGTAAATACGTTTAAGAGCACCCGCCCCAAAGTTGTAGTCGCCGGTCGGCACTGCTGGTAGGGTTACCCGAACTTCTCCACCAACACCAACTTCATGGGTCAGCGAAGGATCAGACAAAGGACCCTCAGCACCCCACGCATCCACGAAAGATACGCGATATGACTGATTACGAATATAAGTCAGGACTTCTTTGTTACCTTCCTTAATAAGAGTGGTCGCAGGTGAAGTAGCTCTAGGGATACCCAAGCGGTATTCTTCATTACCAGAACGAATCTTGGGATAACCATCACCTGTGTAAACCAGACGCTGACGTATATCGTTGGGGGTAATGTTACCAACTGCATTCACGTCAGCAGCCCATGACAACCAGCCATTGTTATAGGGGTAGATAGATTGGGACCCCATAGGTACGGAGTCGCCCGTGGAAAACAGACCTTTCCACGGTGCCAGATGCCCTTTGTCCAGACGGACATTATCAGCAATAGTGGCTAACGCATCACCAAGCTTCTTTGGACTGACTTTAGGTGCAAGACCGGCAAACTGTTCAATCGTCAGGCGCATCAACGGCTTCCTTGATCTTGGCATAAAACTTGTCATCCCGAGTATTCTTGGTGCTTTTCACACCGGCCTCGGCAATCCACAAGATCAACCAGACAAAGAACTTTTCACTGAGCGTCTTGCCAATGATATACATAATTGCGGATTTTAAACCGCTGAGGATAACCATGGGGTTCATCGCTAATCTCCTTATTAGCATTGCTTATATTATAAAACAAAACGCTCATAGTTGTGGTTGAACTCAAGCAAAGTCCCCTTGCCCTCGAACGTGTTGTAATGCTCTTTCCAGTACATCCCCAGCAACTCATAATCGTCTGCTTCTGGCAGAGGTTTGGGTACTCGTCGGTAATGAATACGTGCCATGGCAACGGCATAGGCCAGATTCCATTTGAGCTGTTCCACTTTACTAAAGCCCGGGCACAACAACTGTTCGATCTTGGCAACCAGTGAAGGCCGGTAACTCAGGTAATTTTCCCAGATATCATCATGGGTCGCTGGCTCCATCTGAAAAATACCTAACGCAGGGCCTTTGATCTGCCTGATCCACCGCCCCATGTGACTCTCCTGGGCAGCGGTGCCGAGCAGCAAGTTCCGTGCGGCTGGGCTGTCCATGCCCAGGAAGGTTAATGTTGGTTCTATGACCTCTGCCAACAACTGCTTACTTTCCATCTTCGAGTCTGTCCTTGACCAAGATACTGATATTCGAGCGGATATCCTCAAGCAGAAATCGTTGCCGGGATTCAACCAGCTTAATTTCCTCCTTGATCTCTTTCGCCCTGTCTTCAAATTGTTTTGTCAGGCGCTCGTCTTCCCTACGACGCTCTGCTGTTTCAGCGGCAATGGCCTTAGCATTATTGGTCACGCCTGTTTTTGTTTGCTCTACGTCACCTACAAGAAAGGCATACGCAAAAATACAGGCACCGAGCGCAGAGACTACATACGACAATGCTGCGAAGATTTCCCCTATAGTGACTCTGCGTTCGATTTCCATATTTACTCCACTGCTCCAGCGGTTGTTCCTTGAGTTATCCAGGTTACAAAAGTATTCCCTACAACTGCCTTCCCCGCTGCACCGCCTGCCCCTCCTGGCCGAGCAGTAGAGGTGTGTTGTCCCGCAGCACCGCCAACACCGTAACTGCCTCCAGAGCCGCCAGGTCGTCCATAAGAAGAGCTTTGGGCACCTCCTCCTCCCCCTGCGCTTGTTAAAGAACCGGCCCCCCCGGCATACCCGTTGCTTGAGCTATTCTGACCTATACCACCGGCACCTCCAGAGCTTCCTCCAATACCACCTCCTCCTCCGCCAGAACCGTAGTATCTAGTATCCCCATCCCTAGATGTACGACCAGCGCCGCCGCCACCGCCACCACCACCGCCACCGCCACCGTAACTAGCCCCCCGGTTATCTACATGCCAGGGGG
>OODV01000381.1 GCA_900299555.1 uncultured Endozoicomonas sp. | reverse complement strand
GCACGGTTCTTTTTCTGGCTGTGCTGTCGGTGGATGCGACAGGCAGGCGCGTTCTCTGAACAACGCTCAAGGATCAGGTCATCGAGAATAACGGGAACCGGTTCCTCTTCAGGTGCTTTGGAACTGACTAACAGTGTCAGTTGATGAGCAAGATTTCGCCAACGCCAGCACCCGAAGGCAACCCAATGATGATAGCTGCTCCAGACTTTATCGTACTGGATGGCAAGCAGAGCCTGAGTCAGGAACCCCTCACCGGAGAGCATGCTACCAATGAGCAATTCGCAAAACACTGGTGCAGCTTTCGCAGAAACAGCTCTGGTAAGGAAAGTAATATAGAACGAAAGTTCTTTTAATATTTTTGTTTGTTCTAAAGAGTACATCACAACCGCCTGGATTTATTATGTGTGACGGTTGGTTTAACTCATATAAAAATTAAATCGAATGTACCAGTGAAGCTCTAAAGCTGAGTTTGATGATGAACCTGCCGTCATGATAGGTTTCCACCACTGCCTGGGCATCCGTAACCAGATTCAGCAGTGCCACCGCATCCTCCAATTTGTTCAGTAGAAATTGATTCGTACCAAAGCTGACTACATAAACTCGTTCGTCCATAAAAAAGCGTCCATGATTTCACATTGAGAAGTAGCGCCCTCCATCAGAGTGCCTTATTGAGATCCGCAGCACTGGAGACAGCGCCGTCGATAATTTCACCGGTATCCATATCCACCACGACACCGCCGTCATCGTTACGCAATAGTGCATCATTGTTTTGAGACAGGCCTGCGTCCGCTCGTTCATCCAGACCGACAGCGGTGAGTGCTTCAATAGAAACCGGGAGGTATTTAAATAGCCGACGGACAACGGTCTTTTTTGCCATCTCTTCAAAGTGCGTCTGCCACGGCCCGTCGTTTTTGGCTTTTGAGGAGTCACGCACTTTCATGATCTCCTCAACGGTCATGTATTCCACCTGAGAGCCACCGCCCTGCAGCTGCGCCACAGCGTAGACACCCAGCACACCGCCACGGTCACCATTCAGGCGTGGCTTGTGGATAACCCGGGTTTCAGTGCCATAAAGTAGATCGAATTCATCAGCAGCAAAGACCACACGGGCGTCGATATTGACGATGGCACCGGAAAGACGAGCCAGGGCAAGCATTCCTCGATAGCCCAGCATGAACTGGCACTCCAGCCCCCCGACTTTCTTGTTATAGAACGGGATGAGATAGCAGTGACCCAGAGCAGAGCGGGGCTCCAGACCCAGCTGCGCCGATTGGATCACCGCACCCAGCAAAGAGGCCTGCGAGCATTCCCGCAGTTTCGGCGTCTTGCGAATTTCGGTCATGCAGACATTCAGTAGACGCTCCGGTGTGAGCGGCGCATTTTCCAGCGATTGAGCTATGGTGTTTTTGTTTTGACGCAACAGGTCTTTGATGGTGAGCTGGACACCGTCAGCGGCCTTTTCTTTTTTTGGTACCGGCTGCTTTGCCGGTGTTTTTTTAGCATTTCCTGCCATAACAGAACTCCTTATTCAGACAGACGATTAAGCGGCTCGTGCCCATTCAGGCAACTCGATGGTGCAGAATTCGTCGGGATAGCCCGGCCAGATTCCAGAACGCTGGCAGTCAGCGAACTGAGTCAGCATCAGGCGCATTTCAGAACGGCCCAACTGCAGCATTTCATCGCTGGCCATATAGAGGCCTATGGCGTAGGGCAGCTCTTTTTCGATAGCCAGCCATGCAAAGCCATTCGCAGGCAGACCCAGCGCCCGACACCCGTCCAGATACCAAGACGCTTTCTGGTGGTAGTGATAATTGAGAATATCTTTTTGGAACTTGCTATAACGGGCATCAAGGCAGGATTTCAGGTCGAAGATGATCCCGAGGTCTTCCCGGTAGTAGTCCATTCGGCCACGGCACAACAACCCGGTTTCAGCGTCCTCCCAGTAGATAGACCGTTCAGCAACCCCTTTAGAAAACGCCTTGGAGGCTTTGTCGTGGTTTTGCACCGAAGCCATCACCCCACGGCACAGATCCATGTCGTTTTCAGACAGCACCGTGGCGGCTGCTTCCACTTCAGCCACTACCTCATCCCAAAAGCGGGTATCCGGAGCCACCTCTAAGATCGCTTGTTTCAGATCATCCTTTTTCAGCTTTGAGTAACCCGTAATACCGAGGGCTTTGCAGTGCTCCTTGAGCTTGACATCCGCCACCGGGATGACCCCGGCGTATTGTGGGTCTAGGGGATTGGGCGCCTCTATATAGGCATTAGGGAAACGTTTAGGCTCCAGCACCGCACAATGCAGCGCCTGACCCAAATCCAGCGCCCGTGTGCGCTTTTCACGCAGGCCATCGAGCTTTGCTTTACAGTGGGCAGGTGAACGGCCCATTTCGACCAGGGTGGACGCAGAGAGGCCAGCGCCCCCGTGGTAGTCCATTTCCGGCAGATTGTCATAGATTCCTAGCTTCATTTTTGATCTCCTTATCCGTCTTTCCTTTGTTATTACTGTGTACCTTAGTATGGAATAGCAGAAGGTCAACCGCATATGCGTGTATTTTAGGTAATATAAAAGGGCAACTCAGTGCCCCTCTATATTACAGATTCATTTAAACGGATAAGAACGACCAGAAAGCGAAGGTTTCCCCAAAAAGACAGAGCTGCTATCAGACGTATTCAAAACATCGCCACAACCTAAAGACTCAGCTTTAGATGCATAAGCAGAAAGGTCGACTAACGTATCATTTGGAAGAACTGCCGCTCCTTGTTCCAACAGAACGGTGCCTTTGGCAGTTTTAACCCACAAACTATTCTTTGAACCTGGTGACATCATTTAAAACACTTCCTAAAAAAATCCAATTTTCAGAGAAAGCATTCCACAACGAACATCGGAACTACTTTATCGGTAGGCCAACAAAAAACACCTTACCAGTCAGGACAGCTTGAGGAAGTGATGAATCATCAGAAACCGGAACCATTAATTCACCGCCATCAGTACAGGTAAGACGGCATTCATGGGAACGCATGGAGTCATCCATACGAGCATCCATGGATCGAAGTATGGTGCGGTTACCGCTTGAAACCAGACGATACAGATCGAAACTTCGGCTGTCAGGAAAGACGACAATCACAGCATCACCATTCACATAAGAACAGTGAGGCTCAATAAAGAGTACCGAGTTTTGCGGTAGGTCATCCCGTGTGTGCTTTAACAGCGTCGTATAAGCAGCATTGGAATGTTTTTCCGGGCATCGATACAATTTTTCACATTGACTGCTATCGAAAGATTCATCCGTCGCAAAGTTCACTATTGCTCTTTCGTCAAAGCTGGGTAACAAGGCACCCTGCCCAACAACACCCAAAACAACATCCGGGTTGTGATATCCCAATTCCAACCACGTCGGGTCGACGTTAAGAACCATAGCGATCCTGACCAGATAGATGGACGATTTATTGCGGCCTGACTCGATGTCGTTGATGCTGCTGGGTCTGGAACCAACAGCTTTAGCCAAGGCGGCTTGACTAAGTCCTCGCTCTTTGCGAACGAGCTGGAGACGAGCGCCAAGTGTAGACATGCAATTAACTCCCAATCCATTAGAGCAACCCCACTATTACGCATGAAGCGAAGGAAAAGAGTGGAGTTATTATCAACACTAAAACGCAGAGGTTTATAAATCAAGCGACCTGCATGAAAAAAATCAGCAGAAAAATCAGGAAAACAAAGCAAAGAACATAGATGAATGCTTTGTTGTGTTTTATGCGTGTATAACTACGCCATTAAATAAAAAAGATTTGCAAATAAAAACAGCAAGTGTATAAAAACAGATAAGCGTGAAAGATAAATCATAAGACCTATGCGACAAGGGCACCCGCATAGAACACAGAAGGACACTGGATGAACTTGCTGATTGGTATAGACCCGGGTATCACCGGCGCAATGGCGGCCATCAACGCCGACACGCTCCAGCTGCATGCGGTTGTCGATTTTCCCACCGTCAGCGAAGGCAAAAAGCAGCGCATTTTCACCTATGGCACCGCCAGTATTTTAAAACAGTGGGAAAGCGACACTGACCGGATCGCGATGGTCTATCTGGAAAAGGTCAACGCCATGCCGAAACAGGGCGTCACTTCCATGTTCAATATGGGGCGCAGCTTCGGAGCCATTGAAGGCGTCATCAGTGCCCTTAACCTACCGCTGACGTACATCACCCCCGTCACCTGGAAACGCAGAGCCAACCTCATCAACAAAGACAAAGACGTGTCCAGAACCCGGGCACTGGAGCTTTACCCTTCTGCCCCTCTGACCCGGAAGAAAGACCATAACCGGGCGGATGCCATATTGATCGCCCGGTACGGACAGGCCCGGTGAGCAGCGAACCGGAAATCATCGAGCTGTTGGGTAAAGAAACCACCCTCAAGCTGGAACGCGCTTTAGGGGGACAGCGGAAATACATTGCATCAAATCCGAGCGCCAAATCGCCCATAGTAGCAGTCATCGGCATGGAAGCCGCCCAGAAGTTAGCGACCCGGTTCGGCGGCATGCTGCTGTATATCCCGCAACAAATGGCTGCCCGGATCCGCAACCAGGAGATCAGGCTTGCCGTCTGGGCAGGAGAACACAAGCAGGCCATCGGTCAGCGGTACGGATTGGTGGAGCGCACCATTCGCAAGATCGTGCAGGGAGATAATCTGCCTTGCCCCGGTCTGACGTGCCGCCAACGTCGAGCCGACGTACAGGGCTACCTCAAGGAGCGAGGTGATGAGCGAGCAACGTTTAAACCACATCGAACAAGGCATGGCTGTTCTCGAGCACCGGGTAAACGAGCTGGAAGGAACCCCGCCCAGGGTGAACTCTTTGGAGCACACGGTGAGCCAGTTGGAAGTGCAGTTCACCACTATGAACCGGGACATCACCGAGATCAAAGAGGAGAGCAAGGAGACCCACAGCCTGGTGCAGAAACTGGGTGAAGAGGTCAGAAACCTTTTTTTTATCGGCACCGTGGTGGCCACCATCGCCAGCGCCGTGCTGGTCGGTTTGAGGATCTACGACAGCTGGGCAGGGATACAGGAACGGCAGGCAAGCCATCAGCAACACACAGGGAAGTGACATGACCGAACTGAGAAACATACGGGGCTGGCGTAACCATAACCCCGGCAACATTCGCCACGGTGATGACTGGCTGGGTTTGAAGCCAACCCAGACCGACGACGCCTTCTGCCAGTTTGTCTCGCCGGAGTACGGCATCCGGGCAATGGCTCGCACTCTGATGACCTACTACCACAAGCACCAGCTGCGAACCCTGCGGGAGATCGTTCACCGCTGGGCACCGCCGAACGAAAACGACACCGACGCCTATGTCAGAAGCGTTTGCCAGCGCATCGGCCTCGCCGATCACCAGCGCCTGCCCATGGGCATCAGCCCATTACTGAACCCATTAATAAAAGCCCTGATCCATCACGAACTTGGATGCCAGCCCTACAGTGACTGGCTCATTGATACCGGTATTACCTGGGAAAAAGAAGGCGTACCCCACCGGATTATCCACTGAAACCAGCAAGCAAAAGCAAGGAACGCTTATGAGCTTCAACAAAATTGCCAGCACCCTGGTCAACACGTTAACCAGCGGATTAGCCGACACCCTGTTTGATGTGGTGAAAACATACTTTCCCCCGGACATGCCCCTGGAGCAAAAGGGCAAAATCTACATGGAGCTCCAGCGGTTAGAGCAGGAGAAACGCCATCAGGCCGACATGGCACTGATTAAGGCAGAGCAGACCCTGACCGAACGCATCAGCCAGCTGGAAGGCACCGCCAACGACCTCAAGACCCTGCCCATCATCGGCCATCTGATTCTATTTGCCCGAGGCTGCCAGCGCCCGATATGGGGCTTTTTCACTCTATACCTGGATTACCAGTGGTTCACCCAGTGGCAACTATCCGAGCAGCAGCAGTCCGCCCTGATCGTGATCAACTTATTAGTCCTTGGTTTTCTATTCGGGGAGCGAGCCATCAAGAACGTGGCACCGTACCTGATCCAGGCGGCACAGAACCGACAACGCTGAGTCTTGCACAGCCCAGCGGACGGTGGCGCTAATAACATCCGCAGACGTGCCAGCAACTCCTTTCCCAAAAAAAATGCTGGTGAGCGTTGGCAGAGGACAAACTGCCTCACCAAAGCCGGGAGGTAAAAGGCCGCCTCCCGAACCTTCAAGCAATAAATACCAAGGCAAAACCATGGGACGAATACGAACAGTCAAACCGGAGTTATTCAGAAACGAAGATTTATACGATGCCTAAAAAGAAACAGGGCTTCCTGTCAGAACGGCATTCATCGCTTTACTGACCGAGTGTGATAAAGAAGGACGATTTAAGTGGAAGCCGAGATCATTAAAAGTCGCCTGCCTTCCATTTGATGATATTGATATGGAACGCGTGCTTCACACGTTAAACACACGTGGATTCATTAAAAAATACAGCCACCAGAAAGACGGTAGAACGGAGTTTTTTGGGTACATTCCCAGCTTCAAAAAACACCAACATATCAACAATAAAGAAAAAGAGAGTTTCCTACCGGCTCCAGATGCCCCGGACTCAGCAATAATAGAGCCCCTGACGTGTCGATCACACGTAGACCACGCGACAGTTACACGTTCCATAGGGAAAGGAAAGGAAGGGAAGGGAAAGGAACAAGGAAAGGAACAAGTCTTAAAAGACTCTTGTCGAGTTGACACTCGACCCGACGAAGACGAGCAGACCGGTGAAGTGATTTTATCCGGTGAGTCGCTGCCAGAAAAAACCGATCCAAAAGCCAGGGCAAGCAGCCAGCAAAAACAGGCCAGAGCCATCGATGACATTTTCCAGTATTGGCAGACCATCATGGATCACTCCAACGCCAGGCTGGACGAGAAGCGACGGAAGCTGATCCGCAACGCCCTGAAAATCGGCTATGCCGTCAACGACCTGAAGACCGCCATCCTCGGCTGCAGCTACACACCCCACAACATGGGCGACAACGACCGTGGCCAGCGGTACGACGGCCTGCATGTGATTTTCAAAAACGCTGACCAGATCGACCGATTTATCCACAACGCTATGAACCAGGAGAGCATGGATGCGAACCGAGAAAACCACCAGCGTGGCAAGAACGGGCTCACCTTCCTCGACAGAGACCTCACCGGCACACTTGACGAACTCTGGGAAAAGTCATGAGAGCCCGACGTTGCAGGAGAAAAAAATTGGGTATTTCTTCAACCGGCTCGGTCGGATTTACGGTTCAGCCTTCAAGGTTCAATACCCGAGCGACAGAGCCCTGCATGAAGCCTATCAGGAGTGGGGACAGGACATCGCTGACCTGAACCGCCCCCAGATGGACGCCGGTTTTCAAAAGCTACGCAGAGCCATGACCGACGACCCGCAGGCCTGGAAGTTCCCGAACATCGCTGCGGTGATCAACCTGTGCAAGCCAAAGCCGGAAGACTTCGGGATGCCAGACTTACACGACGCCTGGCTGGAAGTGCAGAACCACAGCCATGAGCCCCTGAAGCACAGCTGGTCACACCGGGCAGTGTTTATCGCCGGCCAATATACCAAGTGGTTCGACATTCGCAACGCCACTAGCCCGGATGAGCAGCGCACCATGAAAAAGCGGTTTGAACGGGAATACCAGCGAGTGGTCATGCGGATGTTCATCACCGGCAGCGAGCAGCCCGTGGAAGCCATCGAACACCAGAACGTGGAGCTGACCCCATTCGAGAAAAGCGTGCGCCATAACGACCAGATCCATCAGCAGGTCATGGTGCAGCAGGGAATTAATCCACAGGGAGGGCGGCAGCAGTACCTGAACCGCCTGAAAGCATTGGGCTTATCCACAGGCAACAGGGACGAATCATGAGCAAGTGGCAGGACAGGATTGTCGGCCAGGGCAAAGAGAACCCGGAGCAGTTACTGGCCAACCCACAGAACTGGCGAATCCACCCCAAGAGCCAGCAGGACGCCCTCAAGGGAGCACTGGATGAGATCGGCTGGATACAGCAGGTCATTGTGAACCAGCGAACCGGCCACTTGGTGGATGGCCACCTCAGGGTGGAGCTTTCCATGCGGGAAGGCGAAACCGAAGTGCCGGTGATTTACGTTGACCTGTCCGAGGCAGAAGAAAAACTGGCACTGGCTACGATTGATCCCTTGTCGGCGATGGCCGAAACCGACCAGTCCATGCTGGACAGCTTACTGGAAGGATTGGAGGTGCAGAGCGATGACCTAAACGGCCTATTGGAAAGCCTCGCCTCCGGAGAGCTACTGGATGAAGCCGAAGACGGATTGATCGATGACGACGCTTGCCCGGATCCCCAGGAGAAGACCCACAGCAAGCAGGGGGATATCTGGATTCTGGGAGCGCACCGGCTCATGTGCGGCGACAGTACCGACCCGCAGCAGCTAGAGCAGCTGGTGCAGGGCGAGCAAATGGACATGGTATGGACAGACCCACCCTATAACGTGGATTACGATGGCTGTCGGAAAGTACGGGACAAGATCCAGAACGACAAGATGGGTGACAACCAGTTTAGAAACTTCCTCATTGACTTGTTTAGCAGCGCCAGCCAGTGGACAAAAGCAGGCGGCCCCATTTACGTCGCCCATGCCGACACTGAAACCATTAATTTCAGAAGCGCACTGGTGGAAGCCGGTTTTTTACAGAAACAGTGCCTGATTTGGGTCAAACATCACTTTGCTCTCGGGCGCAGCGATTACAAATACCAGCACGAACCCATTTTATACGGCTGGAAGCCAGGCGCTGCTCACCAGTGGTTCGGTGAGTTCAACAAGGTCACCGTAATGGACGAGGAACCCGACTACCGAAACATGGATAAGTCGTCATTGGTAAACTACTGCCGACAGTTACGCAACCAGCTGAACACCACCATCATTCGGGAAGATAAACCGACCCGATCCGATGAACACCCCACCATGAAGCCGGTCAACCTGATTGTTCACATGATCCGCAACAGCAGCGCACGACAGAACACGGTGCTGGATTTATGCGGCGGCTCTGGCAGCACCCTCATCGCCTGCGAGAAGTTGAGAAGGCAAGCCCGGCTGATGGAAATTGATCCAGCTTACTGCGACGTGATTATCCGGCGGTGGCAGGAATTCACCGGGCAACAGGCAAAACACCAGAACGGCAAAGCATTCAAAGGATAAACAGCATGGCATGGAAGCAACGCATCACCAGCACCAGCCTGATCGCCGCCCAGAACAGTGGACGACAGATGCATTCAATGGAGCTTGCCCCCAAGTATTGCGGCATGGCTCTGGAACGATTCAGGCGCAAAATTTCCAGAAGTAGAAATAACACACCAGCAGACCGGGAAATCACTAATTGACGTTATTGATTTAAGACGGAGCGAGAATACTTAACATGCTACGAATTTATCTAGGCTCAATTATACGGTATTGCTTTTGGTTCCTGACGGGTTCAATTTTGACATCATGCCCAACCTCAAGACCTACGACTACTGTCGTTATATCTTTGTGCTCACCTGCCCTATAGAAGACATTCTCTATGGCGGTGCCCGGGGCGGCGGTAAAACCGACGGTTTTTTGGGCAAGTGGATGATGAGGTCAGAGGTTTATGGCGGCAAGTGTAAGGGATTATTCGTCCGCCGTAGTATGCCCGAGCTGGATGAGGTCATAGGACGAAGCCAAGAGATATTTACTCCATTAGGAGCCCTCTGGAAAGCGCAGAAAAGTACATGGGTCATGCCCAACGGCGCTATTTTGAGGCTCCGCAGCTTGGAGCGTGACGCTGATGCGGGGAAGTACCAGGGACACAGCTACACCGATGTTTACATAGACGAAGGCGGCAACTTTCCCAACTCCGCCCCCATCGACAAACTGAACGCCACCCTGCGAAACCCTCACGGCATCCCCTCCAGTTTTAACGTGAGCGCCAACCCCGGCGGCCCGGGTCACGAATGGATAAAAAAGCGTTACATTGATCCTGCTCCATTAGGCATGCAGCCCGTCATAGACGAAAGCAGTGCTGCCAAACGCATTTATATCCCGAGCCGACTACAGGACAACCGTCTCCTGGTCGAGGGCGACC
>OODV01000380.1 GCA_900299555.1 uncultured Endozoicomonas sp. | reverse complement strand
CTCAATTCAAAGCAAAACCGTTTAGCCGTCCACTGGTACACGGTCCAATAATCCCAACCATCATTCCTGCCAGCTGATAACAATGGCTTATATACCTGACCAAGCTGATTTCATTTTCGGCCTCGATCCTTATGTGCCGGTTACTGACTTCGCTTTCTTTCCAGAAAAGAAATACGCCTTTGTCACACCGCCTTCGATAGTCAGTGTTTACCAAGGGCGGTGGGATACCGGCCTCAGTAGCCAGCAAAGCAGTCTGGTGGCTTATGGCGTAAGTTTGCCCGTTAGTCGTAGCCGGACACAAACTAGCCAGCAGGCAACACCTCTGAAAGCCTTGCCAATGGGGCTATTTTGGGGGGAGGTGACTAAAAAGAGTGCCGTTGTCCGTTTTAGTCATGGTGAGTCGGTAGCCAAACGCAGTTCAAAAAATAGCCTTTGGAAACATACCAACCTGCAGGATGTTAAACACTCGCAGCGTTGGGATCACTCAATAAGGGCTATTGATGAGAACACCCTTGATCGTTGGCAAACAGGCAGGCCTGAAGATCGGAAAAAGCAAAACAGTATTCGCCGTGTTGATGAATTTAGCCCACCGCATGAGTTAGAAATGCTCGGGTACTTGATGCCAGGTGGGAATGCAGTCAGCTTTCTTTTTGATGGTCGGCCTTATTCGCCTGCTATCACCCCGGAAGTCTATTTCAAAATAGATTGGCGATTAGAGCGAAAGGTAATACAGCCGAGAGACAGCAAGCTTCTCTCAAACTTCCAGAGCAACCGCCGGGAAGATCAGCCGGTTATTTTGCCGTGGGGCTTTGGCCAGAAAGCCAAGGATGAAAGCGTAACCGGCAACTATGGCGGTGAGACAGACCCGAACATTATTGTTAAGCCGGAGCCAGAGCAGCCAGCGATCAGGGAGAGTTATCTGCTAATGAATATTATCACCACTGTCGTATTGCCTGCCCGGACATCGCTCGAACTGCCATCAATGGAGATCAGTCTGGATATTGATAGCTTCTCATGGAGCTTTACCGGAGAGCTATGGGGCGCTTCCAATATCGCACTGGTGGAACCGGACGAGAACGGTCCGAAGCAGATCGAGGTGGATATCAACGGCTGGAAGTGGATCTTCATTATTGAGCGTTACAGCACAAACAGACGGTTCGGAGATGAGCGTTACACCCTTTATGGCAGCAGCCGAACCCAACTTCTTGCAGCGCCTTATGCGCCACAGCGAAGCAAGAGCAACAGCGCCAACCTCAACGCTAAACAGGCCATTACCGAAGAACTGGCGAATACCGGCTTCACCGCTACTTATCCCGACCTGAACAACTACAGCACACCCGATTGGATCATGCCCGGAGGTTCGTTCAGCTATCAGAACCAGACCGCTATGCAGGTGGTAGCCAAGATCGCAACTACAGCTGGATCGGTGATCATCCCAAGTCGTGATAACGACCAGGTGAGCATACAGCCCCGTTATCCTGCCAGCCCTTGGCACTGGAATACTGCCACAATGGATAAGATCGTTCCGGCAAGTATGGTCATTAGTTTAAGCGCTAACTGGCGACCGGAGCATGCTTACAATGCGGTCTATGTTTCCGGGACGAATGCAGGCGTTGCAGTCAACGTCAAACGAACCGGAAGCAGTGGCAATAACCCAGCACCGGATATTCTGGAAGACTGGCTTACCGAAACGCAGGTGAACACCGAGTGTGGCCGAAATGAGCTCGCCAAGGGTGGCAACCAGAGCATTACCACCATCGAGCTACCGCTGACTGATACCAACAGCGCACCCGGGTTAATTGAGCCAGGTATGCTGGTCGAGGTTCAAGATATAACGGGCGACTGGCAAGCCCTTTGTCTAGCGACCAGTATCAGTGCCAGTGGCGTGCGAAATGTTGTTCAGTCGGTTGATCTGGAAAGGCATTTTTAAGGGGTGCCCGGTGCAGGGTACACCGGGACTTTATACGCACAGGATGCCTTATCTCGGCATCTAAATAATAGACGTCGAGGGAATTATGGCAACCACAAATATCTGGCAACAATTTAAGGCGCTCTTACCTGAAGGCATCAGAGTTATCGCCACCATTGCAGCCAACAACGGTAATGGCACCAGTCAGGCAACGCTTCGGGATGGTTCAGTGATTACCGTCAAGGGAGAATCAATTTCTGCCGGACAGATGGCATTTATACAGAATGGGGAGATAAAAGGGACTGCGCCAGATTTAGCGCAGTATGAGGTAGAGGTTTAATCAATATCAGCAATGCATAACGATCTGTTGTGTTTCTCGTAAAATGTCATCAAAGGTTCAAACGCTATGGTATGAGAGACTTGAAAGGGAGTATTTTGACTAACTAAAGGAGAAAAATATTGCTCTCCAATTTTTAACGCAGTAGCCTCGACAGGTTTGTCTGAAAGTGTAAAACCAAGCACATACTGGAGTTCTGAAAATCCTCGATGGTTTAAATTAAATATATACTCAAAAATTATTGTCCAGTGACTTTCTGTTTTTATTTCAAGATCAGCAATAGTTAATCTTTCTGGCAACGGTTGAAGTAAAACTATTTTCCCTTGTCCTGCTATTATACGACCATCCTTGTATACTTTTCCCACACTCCAAACTCCCAATTGCTTCCTACAACAGAAATCTGGACGTCACCTCTAAAGATGTCCTTTTCACTTCTTTATCAAGTGGATTTATCTAAACATTTAATTAAAATATCTGGCAAGCAGTTTTTTACTTTTTTTTACATTTTTGTTTTTTTTTGACTTTAGTGTTGAACGCTAAGCAGCTTTAAATTTAATATTGAGGACAAGACTTATAGTGTGTTTTTTTACAAAATAAAAAGGAATTATTCACTTTTTTTCAGCAACTGTGGAACAAAAATAAAAAAAAGGAAATTAAGAGTATGTGGAAAACCCCTGCCTCGTTACTAAGACCAAACCCCGGAGAGCGCCCGTTAAACTATACGCTTTACCGTTTTTATATTCGATTAAATGACCGGGGAAAAGATAATGAATCATCCAGAAGTGGCAAAACGCTTTGAAACAGCGATGGAATTATCGGGTATCACTACCGTCACCAAACTTTCAAAAAAATCAGGTGTTGAACGAGCCTACATTTACCGACTGTTGAATGGTGAAATTGGAAAGCCCCACAAGTATGTCGAGCCTCTGGCAAAAGCCATGGGTGTTGACCCAAACTGGCTCGGTTACGGAAGAGGTGGAGTTTATGATTTTGAACGACCTAGCTTACGTCAAGGTGTCTTCAAATCGACTGTAACAGTTATCCCCATAGAAGGTGCTCCTTTTGATATTGAACTGACGGTGCCGGACATATTCAACAGCCCCCGACACGTCCCAAAACAGCTGGAGTATTATGAGTTCTTTTATATACCGGAGGCTAATGAGTATTTTCCGGGTAACACCCTCCTGACCGTTGAAAAAGTTCCTCGTCCGGGACCCGGGATTTACCTCACTTGGTATAAAGTAGGTGAGATTAAGCGTATCGGTTGCTTCAACTGCTTCTATGAACAGTTGGAATTGAAAAATAACCGCCGTATTGACATGGACGTAATTGGCCGTATTCGGAATATGGATTACTGGAAAGTTGATGAAATTCTGGAAACAGGCACTGCCCTATGACCAATATTCCTTGATAGATGGAACCACAACAAAAAAGGGAATTTATGAAGTTTATCAGTTACGACCCCAGCAAAGATGAAATCACGTTGCTTCAAAAAGGTAAGACCGTTATCCGCTACCTGCCAAAATACGTAGGATCTGGTGAGGTAGACCGATTACCGAAGGAGGAACGGGGGAAACTCTACGAGCAGATCAAAGGGCATCCCAAAGTGGTGGCCGACCAAGGTTTATGCGGTTGTTTTTCCTTTCATATCATCAATCAACAGAATGTATTTTTGGCACTGTTCGGCTTATATGTAGGATTACTGGTGCTTTGTCCGGTCGTTTTCATGCGACACATCCATTTTATGGGACTGGAGTTTACGGGCGGAAGCATCATGTTTCCTGTCACCTATGTACTGCTGGATAGCATATCGGAGCTGTACGGGTTTCGTCGGGCACGCCAGACACTTATCTATACAAGCAGCCTGTTGATGATTTTTGGTGGTGCCTTGTGGCTTCAAGCCCAATATCTGCAAGGGATAATCCATGGTGATCACAGTCACAGTGAACAACTAGCAGTGGATCTTCTCTATAGTGATTTACCGAAAAACTTTTTCTTTCTCGGGTTGAGCCTATTAATCACCGATATTATCAACATATTACTGTTTCACCGGATACGAAACTGGATGAATAACCGCTGGTTCTGGTTCCGCTCACTGGTATCAACCACCGTGGCACTTACCATATTTTCGGGAGTCGGTCCGGTAGCCCGATTCGGTGATTATTGGAACGAACCTCAAACATTAGATTTCGTGATTAATTTCACTGTGGCTAAATATCCTTTGGTGATACTGTACCTGCCCATTGGCCTAGCCATTGTTTACGGAACCCGTTACTGGCGCAGGCATTATGCGAAGTATTGAATAATCAGAAGTCACGGATGTATTCATTATGGACAGAATCCACCTAAGATAAGTGCCTCGCAAGAGCCGGGGGCAGATAAGCTATCAAGTAATGCCCTCAGTGCAGGTTGGCGGAATAGCAGGAATTACTATGGGTGCCGTCAAAAAGGAGCTAAAGCCAATGGATGAAGAACTTTATGTATTTCTATCCGCCCACGATCACGACGATCTGCCAGACGGTGCCTGGCAACAGATGATCATGGATGCGGTAGTGGAATGGAACGAAGAGAATGGCGACAGCCTTGATGCTTTTGAAACCTGGCTCACCTACTGTGAGCTAAAGGCCGAACGTCAGACAGAAAATAACAATCTGACTTTCGAACCCTGAAGGGGATGAAATGAGCTGCCAATTCCGGTAGCTTAATTCTATGCACAGATGTTCCAGACCCAAGCGGCAAAGTGGGGATAATAACAACCGCAGTCAGAGCCGGGAGCTGTCCATAAAATGCATTACTCCTTCGCCCCGGTGATCTGGCCGACTGGCCTCCGTTAGGGGCTATTTTTATTTGTGGTATGTGAGTTGGGCGGGGCGGTTGGTAGGTGGTTTCAGTTGTCTATGAGGTTCTGACACCTAAATCAGGTGCGCCGTAGGCGTCACCTGGAATTTTTTGTTAGGGCTATGATTGATGTTTTCTAGAAAGTTTAATTTCTAAAGCAGAGCCATGTCTATTAAGTGCCTGCTTTATTTCTCGTGCAATTTCAATAGCCTCATCACGTGTTGAACTCATCTCAATTGAAATAACATATTGGCCTTTCTCTTCGCTTTTGATACCAAGCAACTCAGCATTATCAATAGCCTTAAGTTCTTTCTCTGCCTCTTCTGCATGCTTTAATGCATTTTGTTCAGATAGTTTTGAGATTCTGTTATCAATTGTTAACCTTAATTCATTTTCTGGGAGCCTTACCAAGTAATCAACATCTTGAAAAAGAACTTTATCTGTTTCATCAATTGAATTTATAATTCGAAAACTCTCATTAACCTTTCTAAATTCAACATCTATTTTAATCTTTATGTTTTCAACTAAGTTATTTAGAGCAGCTTCAACGCCTGAAATCGTTGACTTTCCTTTGACTGCTAAATCATATTCGTATTTTAATAAGTGTTTACTATTATCGAGACGACTATAAACTTCTGATTTCGATGCAATATAATCATGAACTTTTTGAATTGAGCCATGAATCAATCCATCTTTAATTTCTTGCTTTTTGACTCGAATTTGTCTTTCCAGCGTTAATCTAGTCTGCCTTGCATGCTCGGAGAATTGATCAAGAGCATTAAATAAAGACTGAATTTCTTCTGTTTGTGAAATAGCTTTAATCTTTGCATCTTTGATATTTTTTTCTGCGAGTTTGAAATATTTAACATCTTCAGTCGCAGCTGCAAAATCATTATCAGTTATTAACTCTAAATTAGTAGAACTAATTTTTAACAATAGTTCATTCTTCCACAGATCAAGATTACTATTCTGTATTCTTCCCGATATTTGTATTTCTAAGTTACTCATTACAACTCCGAGCCTTAATCCTAAATACTCTAAAAATTAAAAATTGAACAATAGGTTAGAGTAGTCTTTAATTATCCATCAACTTCATGCTTAGCAAATTGAATGACCCTAGCGCCTAAATCAGGTCCGTTTAGGCGTCACCTCTAACCACTGCTTAGGCTAACGATTTATTGAATATTCTACAGTAAAGACCTAATAGTTGTTATTGATAGATGGGAGTTTCTGAATAATACTTTTGTATTTTGCTTGGGGGGCAATAAGATCTAATTCGCTGAAATAATCTGTTAATACTAAATCGATTGAATCATAGTAATTTGCTAAAACATCGTTTTTTGCTTTCTTATCTTTCTCTTTATGTAAAACACCAAGCACTCCATTCTTGCTGGCAAGGGAATTTCTATTCGTTTTCCATACACCTTTATTACTTGTAACTATTAGATAACTGTCAGATACGATGATCGATTGTTGCTCTTCAACGAATTTAACAAGAAGAAATTGATTGATAAGTTCATCAATACTTGTTGTTTGGAAGCATTCACTAGAACCAGAGAATGAATGTTTTGGTTGATATTTTAGCCCTTCAGTATTTATGTGTTTTTTGATTTCTTTCTCAAGTTGGTATGCTGAAGACCCTGCTCGAATAGATCCATATGTTTCATTTTTAAAAAATTTTCTAGCAATTGGTTGTGCAATATATTTCCCTTTACTACTCAAGGAAATATTATAACATCGTCTAAAAGGATTATTTGAAACACCAACTTTGAAGAATGACTCGTCGCCATTCGTTGCATGGCATTTTAAAATATAAGTATAATTACTCTTCATTACTACATCTATATGAATATAAACTACTTGCTTAGTTAGCCTAACGCCTTACTTAGCGGCTTGTAAAATGGCGATTGTTTTGTAAAACAAGTGACAGTTTTACAAGTCAGTTGCAGCAACTTGTTATGCATCTTCTCTCAAATAGTGATTAATTATATGCATCATTGTTTCTTTGTACATTTGCGTTGTCACATCAGATTGAGTAAGTTCTTCATTTATCTCTGCTTTCTCCAAACTCGGAAATAACGTAGCTAACAGTTCATTATTTCCGTTATATACTGGATCTTGAAACTCGGAAAATTGATCGGCTGTTATATCATAAACTGAATCGTTAACTTCAATCCAAAAATGCTTGGAGCCACTTTCATCTTCTCCTGTAACGTAAAGTACTTCATCATCAGGAAATCTATCTTTCAGTGCCTTGCCTAAAAAAAGAGCAGCACCTTGGCAAGAATTAGTAGGAAATGAGTGAAAGCCGGGAAGATCAAAAGAACCTTTCTCAAACAGCTCTCTTATACGCTTGGATATTTTAATCACTCTCGATGCTCATTTGTCACAACAGTGCTTTAAACGAACTGATTGTGCATAACACAATATCTATTTTTATGAAATTAATGGTAGTGGGCTAAATGTGTGTTTGGGCATGAATATCAATCCCGAACTCTATCTTGTTGATCAAGAGACCAATAACAATATCATGCATTTTTTAAAGCTTAGAAAAACAAATGTTTTTTCTGGCCAGCCTTTTGATCCATGTCCTTAAGTTCAGATTCTTACGCTCAATTTTCTGGGTGTTTCTTTTACCAACAGAATGCTTTTCCTGATCCAAATTGCGTTCATAAGCACCCCAGTCGTCAGTATAAAAACGCTGAATACCGAAAGGCTCAAGTAGCGCTTTGAGTTTCTTGAAAACCTCATCCTTTCGCTTGCCAAACACGTAAGCCAAAATAGTACCTGTGACGTGATCTATTGCATACCATATCCAACGTTGGTTCGATTTATTGCCGACAAATGACCATTGTTCGTCTATCTCCGCCTCATAACATATGGGCTTAAAGCTGATCTCACTCCCTTCATTAAACTCCATGGTTTTGATGTTGGGATTAACCTGAACCAAGCAGGCTTTTTTGCTTTTGAGCGCTTTGATTACCGAGGCCTTGCAGATTTTCAAAAGTCTTGCTGTATCCCATACACCGCAACCATTGACCGCCATATCAACGATTTTTTCTTTGATCTCGGGAATGCATGCCTGATAACAATACTGAAGCATAAAAGAATTCGTTGGGCATGGTTCATTACAGCAAAGATAACGTTGGATGCCTTTTCGATTGAAACCGTTTTTCTTAACAAACGGCTGCTTGCAGCGATGGCATTTTACTTCGATAAAACAAGTCACTGTTCGTAAATCTTCAAGCTGAATTTTCAGCTCGGATTTTACTCGATCCACACATTTAGCCCACTACCCCCGATTGCAGATGGAGCGCTTAGTGGTCACGTGCCCACTGGCCCCGAATACGTCACACCTCATATTGGATTCTTGTTCATCACCCCGCGATTTTGCGTTGGGTTTCCTTCAGACCCTGCCTCACGACAACGCCCTTGCCCTTTCGCTAACCTTCGGCTCTGCGAATACCTGGTAAGAGGACTTTCACCTCTCTAGTTAAGTGCCATGCTCGGCACACACGCCTCAATAAGGGGCGCCGAAGGCGTCCCTTTGATTGACTTGTTAGCAGTCTATCGAGGATATACGCAAAAATTGATTATTCATTTTTTCAAATGAAGAACTGTCTATTGAAAATGAGTATCCACCTGTTCGATGATCTCTTGGATAACGTAAATGTTGATCTATAAAATCAGGTTTAAATTGCTTTATATGTTTTTGATGTAGCTCTAACTCGCCTATGTTCAGCTCACATGGATGGTACTCATCAAATTTAAATGGATGGTCAACTTTGTAATCGCTAGATGGATAAAGCTCTAAGTAGCTCTTTTCCAATTCTTGTAGCTTGTGAGTATGCGGAGCTGAGCCTGTTTTTTTCTTAATCATATATTTGTAAAATAGTTCAACCGCATGAAACATTTGATAAGCAATAGCGTTCTCATACTCATGAACATGCTTAAATTCTGTCTCGGCGCTACCTGCAACTCTTCCTATTTCCAAATAGGCGATAGCCATATTTAAAAATTCTTCACACTCTGTACTCAATATGTACTCCTTGACTGCTAATGCCCTGTTAAGGTGTGAGCAACGCAATACCGATGCTACCGCATACCACCTTAAACACTAAACGAAACGCATAGTAAAAATGCCATGCATTGCGAATCACCCTTAAACAGTTTGTTAAGTGTTTAATTTCGTAGAACTTTAATTTAGGTACTCGTGGACGATAACAGCTTCAATTGGATTAAGTGGACGTGTAGTGCTCACTTTGTTGCCATTTAATGTAACAACACTACTGTCGATTAGAAGATTTAAGATATAGTCTTTATCCTCTTTCTTCATCACAATCGCTTCATCAAACGGCATTTTTTCATAAGCTGTGACATAACTTTTTAGTCCATCCTCACCTACAGGAGCCTCAGCAACTTCACGGTTTTTGTTCTCAATACTTACAGCTTGAGTTTCAATAAAAGTGTTTACATCAGAACCATCGAGCATGATGATTTTCCCACCTATATAATGAGGAAAGCCATTTAACTTTTCATAGTTTATTGAGTTTTCGAGTTCTTTAAATCCCGAACCATCGATAGTAAGGTTGTGATTTACCACTTCGAAGTAGAGGTCTACTGTAAAGTTGAATAAGGCAGGGTATATATCTACATATTTCCCATAGTTGATGGTCGCTTCTTTCAAATATTTTATGGTCTGCTTTGACTTTAGATTACGTATCGCATAGTCGACCACTTCCACAGGCAACAAACTAATTAGTTGAACTTCAGCATGAACCATCTTTACAGATGCAACAGAAATAGCCTTAGAAGAATTAAGTAACTCTGATTCATGAGTAGCGAAATTTCTCAGCGCCTTTAGAGCACGATAACGTTCGTTCTTGCCAAAATTGACCAATTTTACTTTTTCTAGCTTCTCGCATGCACTACACATCACCGACAGTAACTCTTTAAGATCGTCGGCATCCGATGAAGCACAGTACTTGAAATACTTGTTGAAGAAGCGGGATAACTCTAGTTCACAACTTTTTATAGGGGTCATAATTACAGCTTATTACTAATACTGTTGCGCATTCTACTGTAGTCTGTGTAACGATGGAGTTGCTTAAACACTTAACGCCTCAAACACCGGCAGCGTTTACGCTGTCCGAGTGCTTTGACTTGTTAGTGCAAATATTGTGTTTGTATACAGAGATATCATCGTTAACTAAAATAATCTCTTCCGTTTTCGAATAAAAGAACCGTCTAGCCGATAGCGCGAGCTTTGTATTGGTTAGGCCAACTAGCTCTTTGGTCGCCCTAAAAGTTCCTTCTTTCATTTTCTCATTTCGAGCGATTAATATTGCATTGTTGGTAATCGGCACACAGATTTCAATATTTGACGTATTTAGACCAAAGTAGAAATATTTACCACCTTTAGGGTGGCTCAATATAAAGGGTTTATCCGAAGTTATTACATTAAGACTATCGTCTTCAACGACGTGCAACTGGTAATACTTATTCGATAGGCATTCTTGCACTGTGTCGATTAACTCTAGCTCGGTCTTTATAAGATCTGTTTTAGAGTAATCGTATTCGTCCTTGTTTGAGACATTTATATCTTTGCTCATGCTCTCTACGATTTCTTTCGTTCTCCTCATCGGCATTTCCAAAGCTTCTCTGTGAGAAGGAACTCGTAAATAGAGAGTTGCTAATAATAAAATCAGGTGCCTCATTTCTTCCGGAGGAGGTAAGCTTGAATTTATTTTGATGTAATCTATGGCCTTTATAATTTTAGGCTCTATTTGTTCCGCGTAGAAGTTTTCAACAATCAATGAATTCTCATGATCTACTGTGTAATAGTCGCGCTGAGCACATGCATCGTTCGGATTAGTAGGAAATGGGGTTTCATTATTTATTGGTATTGCCCAAAATGGAGACGAATTCTCACCGCCATCTGTGAATCCCTTTAAATAACACTTAGGAATGAAGTGATGCTTTGCCTTTCTTCCCATCTTGGCTCCTGTGGGCACTAACAGTGGTTTAAACGAACCGAGTTCGCATAACACGCTATATATTTTTCTGACCGGTATCTAAAACATCCGTTAGAAACAGATGATTGCAGTCTCTTGCCACGATGTTGGTATTTATCAACAGGTTCGCATTTGCGATTTTGTATACCATTCGCTTAAACAGACCGCTAAACCGCCATCCCCCCTGGATCAGCCATAGAGAGCCTCTCGAAGAAGCATAAAAACTGCATACGCGAACTGGTTTTGACCAAGCTGTCTGAAAAATGGTAAGAATACTTGCACCGTGGCACTCTGCTAAAACTGGTTGCAGGTCTTCCAGGGAAAAATCATGAAACCCCGCACCCCGCGAGGACTTCAGACAGATATTGAG
>OODV01000312.1 GCA_900299555.1 uncultured Endozoicomonas sp. | reverse complement strand
GTCCCCTTCGTCTAGTGGCCTAGGACACCGCCCTTTCACGGCGGTAACCGGGGTTCGAGTCCCCTAGGGGACGCCACTTATTCTCTTTATAGAGAGAAAGGTTAGAAGAGCCTTTATAATCGATCTTCATTGCGGGAATAGCTCAGTTGGTAGAGCGCAACCTTGCCAAGGTTGAGGTCGCGAGTTGGAACCTCGTTTCCCGCTCCAATTAAAAAGCCAGTCCATTTGGACTGGCTTTTTTTTATGCGTGACTTTTATTCGTTTTGAACCAGGCTATTGCATTGTAAGGGATATGTGCAGGGTTGGGAGTGGTTTATGTCAGGGATGATTGGTAAATACTTTCAATTGTACTGTTCAGTGTGGCATTAAACGAATCATCACTCTGCTGGGCAGATAGCCCATTGGTGAGTACTCTTGAAAAGCTGGCAATGATGCCATGGTTTGCCGCCAGTTTGACATTGGCGTCCTCCAGTGGGTAGCCACCGGACAGGGCAACTACTTTCAGTACTCGGGGATGGTCGACTAGTGGCTTGTAAAAGTCGGCCTCATCAGGTAGGGATAGTTTTAGCATGACTTGTTGAGTATCGGGCAGGGCGTTCAGCTGTTTCAGGATTTCTGTCCTTAAAATTGCTTCTGAGTCAGATTTATCCGGACTATTGATATCGACTTCAGGCTCAATGATCGGTATCAGGCCTGCCGCAATAATCTGCTTCCCGACCTCAAACTGTTGCTGGACAACTTCAGTAATTCCAGTGCTATCGGCCTTTTTAATCACTGATCGCATTTTGGTGCCAAATACGTTCTGGTTGCTGGCCTTTGACAGTAGGGTGTCCAGTTGAGGCATGGGGTTCATCAGTTGAGCACCGTTGTTTTCCGGGGCGAGACCTTTATCTACCTTCAAAAAGGGAACAATCTGCTTTTTCTGCCATAAGAATTCGGCAGAGGGTATGCCTTCGATGTTTCTGTCAAGGGTATTCTCAAACAGAATGGCTCCCAGTATTCGTGTGCTGTCAAATACGGCGCTGGTGATAATACGGGTTCGCATTTCATGGACCTTGGCAAACATCTCTTCATCACCATTGTATTGATCTGGTTCAATGCCATAGTGCTGTAATGCCTGTGGTGTGCTGCCGCCACTTTGATCCAGTGCTGCAATGAAGCCATTGCCTGTTTTTACCCGTTGCAGCATGGCAGAGTGAGTTTGTGATGCCATCATGAATACTCCTTCATGTTGATAGTCGCTGAGATAAAAGATAAACCATAGAGCGGGATAGTGAAGTGTAATTTCTTTTCTTTCGGCGGTATGTTGCGATGAGTGAACTTGCAATAAAAAATACAGTGATCGGATGGGGGGAGTGATAGGGTGCCGGCAATGCCGGCACCGGGGGATGTTACAGTACGTCGATGCTGTTCAGATCTTGATGTGCCTGCTTAAGACGGGAGATCATGGTCTCCTGTCCTGCGCGCAGCCATACGCGAGGATCATAGAACTTCTTGTTCGGCTTGTCTGCGCCTTCAGGGTTGCCCAGCTGGCCCTGCAGGTAAGCTTCGTTTTTCTTGTAGTAGTTCAGAACGCCTTCCCAGCATGCCCACTGAGTATCAGTGTCGATATTCATCTTCACTACACCGTAGGATACTGATTCGCGGATTTCTTCCAGGGTAGAGCCGGAACCACCGTGGAATACGAAGTTCAGAGATTTTGCTGGAATGCCGAATTTTTCAGAGCAGTATTTCTGGGAGTTGTCCAGAATCTTTGGTGTCAGCTGAACATTGCCTGGCTTGTAAACACCATGGACGTTGCCGAAAGAAGCAGCGATGGTGAAGCGTGGACTGATTTTGCTCAGAATTTCGTAGGCGTAGGCTACGTCTTCTGGCTGGGTGTACAGCATGGAGCTGTCCATGTGAGAGTTGTCCACACCATCTTCTTCGCCACCGGTGCAGCCCAGTTCAAATTCCAGAGTCATGTCCATCTTGGCCATGCGCTTCAGGTATTCGGCGCAGGTGGCAATGTTTTCTTCCAAAGACTCTTCAGACAGGTCAATCATGTGAGAAGAAAACAGTGGCTTACCGTTCTGCTCGTAAAACTCTTCACCCGCAGTCAGCAGAGCATCAATCCATGGCAGCAGCTTGCGTGCGGCGTGGTCAGTGTGGAGGAGAACAGGAATGCCGTTAGCTTCTGCAACTGCGTGGACATATTTTGCGCCAGCAATGGCACCCAGGGCGCCAGCAGGGTCAGTTTTAAGGCCTTTGCCTGCGAAGTAGGATGCGCCACCATTAGAGAACTGAATGATAACTGGTGACTTGGCCTTGGCAGCAGCTTCAAGAACTGCGTTGATTGAATCGGTACCAACAACGTTCACTGCTGGCAGTGCAAATTCACCGGCTTTGGCTGCCTCAAAGATTTTCTGAACGTCATCACCGGTAACTACGCCTGGCTTTACCAGGTCCATGATTTTTTGGGACATTGGTTTGATTATTCCTCATCCAAAGGGGTGGCAATATTTCAATAAGAATGAAATGGGTAGGTTACAACAGGTAAGGATTTTTTCCTAATGAATAAAAAGCGAAGTGGGATTGGGGTTGTAATTGTTGTTGGCTGGTGTTTGTCTCTGGTTTTATTTGATTGGGTATCGTTGGTTTTATGGTTTGATTTTGAAAATGTTTTTTTTAGTTTATTGGTTTTTATTAAGAATGCTGTTTTTGTCAGTATTTTGGGGGTTATGTATGGGAAAAGTCATGTCAATGTATGAATGGTGTTGATAGGTTTTGATGCTCTTTTTGGAAAAAAAATCAATAGCGGTTTTTTGATTTGAGTCAGTTTTTTTGTGGTTTTCTTGTGTTGTAATGCTGAAAACAGCAATCGATATATGTCTAAAATAATAAAATAAATTAATTTTAATTGTTTTTTGGAATATAAGGTTTTGAGTTGTTCGATGAGTTCGCAAAGCTTGAAATTTGCTGGTTTGTCGACAGATAGAATTTATCAGTAAATGGCAATGGTCAGGCATTAATGTTCAGGATGCACTATCTTGAGGATGTTGAAATAAAAGACGGACGTCTGATGGTTGCCAGCTTATTAAACAGTATTTCTATTCCGAGCGAAGATTTAAAACGAATAGCCTCGGAATTATAGACAGTTTTTTAAAGGTTATCTTAGTTAACTACTAGAGGGCGATAATCATGGCCGGAAAAAAGCAGGCTGAAAAAACCGTAAATAAAGATGCGGTTGTTCAGGATGTTGATGCTCAGATTAATGCATTAATTGAGCGGGCAATGGTTGCAAGGGAGAAGTTTCTTAAGCTGACGCAGGAAGATGTCGACAGGGTGACAAAAGCCATGGCCCTGGCAGGCCAGGCTGCTCATATGGAGCTTGCCCGAATGGCGGTTGAGGAGACTGGTCGTGGTATCCTTGAAGATAAGGTTACCAAAAACATTTTTGCGACTGAGTATGTTTACCACTCCATCAAGTACGATAAGACGGTAGGTGTAATTGAAGACAATGCTGAAGAAGACTTCATGCTGGTTGCTGAGCCTGTAGGTATTGTTTGTGGGGTTACTCCGGTAACCAACCCGACATCCACCACCATGTTCAAGTCTATTATTTCTACCAAAACCCGTAACCCTATTATTTTTGCCTTTCACCCTTCTGCACAGAAATGTTCCAGTGAAGCTGCTCGGATTGTTCGTGATGCGGCGGTTGCAGCCGGAGCGCCTGATGACTGTGTGCTGTGGGTGGAGCATCCTTCCATTGAAGCTACTCAGAAGCTGATGACGCACCCTGAAGTTGCTGTCATTCTGGCGACAGGTGGTTCCGGTATGGTTCGAGCTGCCTACTCTTCCGGTAAGCCTGCGCTGGGCGTAGGTTCTGGTAACGTACCTTGCATTATTGATCAGTCTGCAGATATCAAACAGGCCTGTAATGACCTGGTTATGTCCAAGAGTTTTGATAATGGCATGATCTGCGCTTCTGAGCAGGCTGCGATTGTTCATCAAGTGGTTTATAAAGAGGTCGTCAAAGAGCTGAAGTCTCAGAATGTTTACTTCACCACGCCTGAAGAAACCAGACGGCTGGCTGAAGTGGTCATTCATGACGGTCATGTAAACAGTAAGATTGTTGGCATGAAGCCTTCTTATATTGCAGAACTGGCTGGTATCAAGGTTCCTGAGAACACCCGTATTCTGGCTGCAGAAATTGAGGGGGTAGGTCCAGAGTTCCCGCTGTCCCGTGAGAAGCTGTCTCCAGTTCTGGGTGTGCTTAAGGCTAAAGATGCATATCATGCTGTTGAGCTGGCTGACCAAATGTTGAACTTTGGTGGCCTTGGTCACTCTGCCGTGCTTCATGCCCAGGATAATCAGGTGATTGATGAGTTCTCTCTGGCTATGAAAGCGGGTCGTATCATCATCAACTCACCAAGTACTCATGGCGCCATTGGTGATATTTACAATACCAATATGCCTTCCCTGACTCTGGGATGTGGTACCTACGGAGGTAACAGTACAACGTCCAACGTATCTGCTGTTAACTTGATTAACGTGAAGCGTGTCGCTAAACGCCGGGTCAATATGCAATGGTTTAAACTTCCCAGAAAAATCTACTTCGAGGCTAACTCTCTTCAGTACCTTGAAAAGATGCAGGACATCTCTCGTGTATTTATCGTTACCGATGAGATTATTCAGTCTCTGGGCTATGTTGATAAAATCCTCTATCACCTGAGAAAACGCTCTACACCAGTTCAAGTTGAAATTTTCAATCAGGTTGAGCCTGATCCAAGCCTGGAAACGGTTCGCAATGGTGCCCGAGAAATGGCGCGCTTTAATCCGGATGTAATCATTGCCCTGGGTGGTGGTTCACCGATTGATGCGGCTAAGGGGATGTGGCTTTTCTATGAACAGCCAGATGCTGACTTTGCCGGTATGGCCCAGAAATTCCTGGATATCCGCAAGCGTGTCTATAAATTCCCGCATCTGGGCAAGAAGGCAAAGCTGGTTGCGATTCCAACCACGTCCGGTACTGGTTCTGAGGTGACGTCGTTCGCTGTTATTACCGACAAGGAAAAAGGCGCCAAGTACCCACTGGCTGACTATGAGCTGACTCCAGATGTGGCGATTATTGATCCTAATCTGGTGCTGACGGTTCCTAAGAAGGTGGCTGCAGATACTGGTCTGGATGTGCTGACCCATGCGATAGAAGCTTATGTGTCGATCATGGCTTCAGATTACACCGATGCGCTGGCTATGAAAGCCATCCAGCTGGTCTTTGATTATCTGCCACAGTCTTATGAAACTGCCGACAGAAAAGCGCGTGAGAAAATGCATAATGCTTCCTGTATTGCCGGTATGGCGTTTGCCAACGCATTCCTGGGGGTAAACCATGCGATCGCTCATAAGCTGGGTAATGAGCTTCATATTTCTCACGGTCAGGCCAATGCAGTGCTATTGCCGCATGTGATTGAGTATAACGGCTGCCCTAATCCAACCAAGGTGGCATCATTCCCGAAATATCAGTACTACATTGCTCATGAGAAGTATGCTGAGATTGCCAAAATGCTGGGCTTGCCTGCCAAGACTCCAGAAGAGGGGGTTAAATCTCTGGCTAATGCGGTTCGTGACTTGATGAAGCGACTGGATATGCCTGCAACTCTTCAGGAGATTGGTGTTGATGAGTCTCTGTTCAAGAGTAAAATCAGCATGCTGGCTAACCATGCGTTTGAAGATCAGACTACAACGGCAAACCCTCGCTTGCCACTGATTTCCGAGCTGGAAGAGTTGCTCACTAAGGCTTACTACGGTAAATAATCTCCGACTGAAATATGTCGTATACCTCTAATCAGATATTGGTTAGAGGTATTTTTTTGTCCATTAGTTAGTGTTCAGTCAAATCTTCAGCGCAATAGGGGGGGAGAAAATGCAATTGGTATTATTGGTTTTTTAGAGGTTATGTAAGGTGTGATAGCAAGAGCATCGCTGTAACTTTATGATCTGAGCTTTTGCCTTGAACGATTACATGTGTGAAGGACCAATACTGGTAGCAGTTACCAAGAGTGGCTGAATAATAAGTCAGAAAATACGATTTCATAGGTTGAGTTATCATTAGGGCACCACTCTTTTGAAGGTAACTATTGTTAGGCTCTAAATAATATGATTACGGTTTCCCTTCATGCCTTGTAGGCAGGTCCTATGCAGAACCTTTCTTACTGCTCATGATGTTCTCATAGGTTGCTTCTGAGTCCGTTCCAGAAGGCTTTAAGCTTATCCATAAAGGACTGGCTGGCGCTTTTAGCCTGTTCTGCCAGCTTTTCTGCCGACGCTTTTCCCTGGTCAAGTTCACAGGCAGCCCGTTCTCCCAGGCACTGGGCTTTGCAGGTGTTGCTGTCCTGTTCGCTGATGAGGCTTGATGCTTTGCATTGTGCTTCGCAGATTGCCTGTTTCTGGTCGCAGGTCAGTAGCTCTGCCTGAGTCAGGTGGGGATAAATGAGTAGTGTGATAATGAATAATTTTTTCATGAGAGGTATTTAATATAAAACTTGGTAGGTGAGTATATTCTATCAGTTTGTAAGGGTTGGAGAATGGGGGCATGGAATTGCCTGCGTAGTTTTACTCGATTAATAAATATCTATTACTGATTTTTAATATAGAGCTTTTTTATAAAAATATTTCTATTTTATGTATTTATGGTGTTAATCGAATTAATGTGTTTTTGCTTTCTTTTTGTGATGCTTACAAAAAAATTACATTTTTTTTGATGGGAAAAAGAATAAAAAGTTACTGATTTAAGAGTGTTGGTTATGTCAGAAACTTTGCGACCGTGTTCTTTTTTGGTTATATGAAAACGGTATTGAATCAAGTTTATTACCAGCCAGGCAAATCTGTTTTCATTGTAGGGGCGGCGGCAGTTTTTATAATAGACCTTTAATAACAGCTGTCTTTCACCACCCCTATCAGGAATAAACCGATTCGTAAGAAATGCCTAAAATTTGGATGATCGTCCACTGCTTTTCCTTCAAACCGACCACATGCTGTTCCTGATTATTGACCGTTAATACATTAATCCCCTGAAAGCAGAAGAAGACCCATCTTGCTGTTGGATTCTGGCAGGGCTTCTTTTTCTGGTTTGGAAACACACGACTCCGCTTTTTCAGTTCGTACCTTATTCTGTGCTGGATAGCAGCATAGACCATCAGGCAGAGTGTCATCACCATCAACAGCGCTTCAATGCGCTCCGGTTTCTTCAGATAGAGTGAAGAGACCAGAAAGTCCGGGCTTTTCAGGAAACGAAAGCC
>OODV01000375.1 GCA_900299555.1 uncultured Endozoicomonas sp. | reverse complement strand
CTTCATTTACAGGATATTGCAACTTCGGATCGAAGAACCTTTGCAGGATTTAGGTAAATGGATATTTTATGACCGCAACATCACACAGTATCCCTGAAGCCACCATTGATCAGAAGGCGTATGGCTAAGTTAGGCTCAGAAAAGAACCCCGTGATTGCCCGGGTTCATACCGAAGAAATGGCAAGAGCAGTTGCCACCACCTGTGACGAACACGGCTGGCACTACATTATCGGCTTTGAACCCCCGCATGTTCCTGAAGATATATCGGACCTCCAGAAACTGCTTAATCCAGAATTGTACCAGGCCCGCTCTGAAAAGGTGGCCAGAAACTCTCCCTGTCCTTGTGGCAGTGGGAAGAAGTACAAGAAGTGTTGTCAGGGAGGTGGTTTGTTGGCTTGAGTTGGGTGAGAATTCAAGAGTTGGGGGGGGGAATGCACAAGGCAAGACCCGACTTCGGCCCCCCCAGCTGGAGTATCTTCATCAAGCTTTACTATATTCTCCAAGTGCTATATCAATTTGGGTCGAAAAGTGTACACCTGAAAGATTGAGTGAAGCTGCCTCCCACTTTACTGATTACACGACAATGACACTAAAATTATCCTGTGCTGTAGTCAGCAGCGATGAATTTAGCTGCCTGATCGCTTGCAAGCAGATCTCATGACTGCCTGTCAGCAGATCTTCACATTCAGACCAGAAACCGTCACTGCATAAAATCCACATCTTTTGTGCTGCGGATATCCATAGGCTGAGCATCGTCCAAATGCAGAGATACTGTAGCACCACCAACAAACGCAACCTGCTCCAGAAGCTCATCCCCCAGGGCATCGGCAATACCCAGTAATAGCGCTTCGTGCTCCGTTAATTGCATCCTTTGGTACCTTTTAATTCATTAAGGAAGGGGAGCGCTTCGTCTTTCTCTCGGGCAGAACCTATCCGGTAGATATCCACCAGCGCCAATTGCCAATATAACCAGCTATCAATCATGACCGCTTTTGATACCGATTTATAAAGAGGTGATATGGCCACACCTTTTACTGTCCCTCTGGCACAGGGCCAAACAGGTGGGTACTCGGTTGAACTGGCAAAGACCTCGTTAAATACCGGAGCGGCATAAGCTGTTGGGATACCTCGTACAATCTGACCTCGCTCGGTAAAAAAAGCGATACCAGCACCGTACCTTATAAAGTCAACCAACGCTGGACGATTCACGCGACCCCCCCTGCGGCCTCGGCTTGTGAGAAGTCCTGCAGCAATCGCTCTTTTCGCAGACTGGTTTGCTTCACTCAGAGAAATGAATAGCTGCTTTGCGAGTCTTCGGTAAGTCCAATCGTCCTGATTTGACTCCCCCAGGGCTAGAAACTCATCTATCGCGTCCAAGTCAGCCTGTTCAAAATCCTCTTTTTCAGCAGACACAATCACTTCATCTTTTTCACTGTCGTAAAAACTGATTTGCTCCAGATCATTTTTGTTTAGCAGCCAGGCTTTGCCCTGCATATCACTGGCAGAAACCCCATGGTCATTTCCGCTGTCTTCGTAGCTAAGTATTTTAAGCGTTACCAATAAGTCTTGAGGTTTTAGCATATTGGTGATCCACGATGTTTTCTGTTTGCGAACAGCGAACAGCGAACAGCGAACAGCGAACAGCGAACAGCGAACAGCGAACATGTTAGCTCACTCATGACTAGCCATGTCAATATTTTATTTTTAATGAGAAGTGGGGAACAGGGATTACAAAGCCATAAAAACGGTAAAACCAATTATATTTGACTGAATTTATAAGGATTTACATTCTTCTATATAACATTAGCGAGTTATAATGCGACGCTACCCGCACTTACCTGAAAATGCGCTCTAAAGCCCGTGAGAATACGCTTTTCTCTGGAAAACTCACAGCAGATAAACTCTCTCCCAGGAAACAGGGTTCAATTGGGACAGCACCTCAACAGTGAGAACATGAACACCCTATTGAAAACAGTACCTGCCCACATGGGTAGTAAGATGCAAAATTTGGTAGATAGCCATGACGCGACGGGAATGGGGACAATCGGTTATGAAAGAATTGGCTCACCGCAGAAACCACCATCGCCGATTCAGAGGCATAGAAAGCAGAATATACTTGTCGGCCAGATTTTTATTCTCACGATCAACACGTCCCAGTTCTGAGTTTGCCATACTCCCTGTTCAACTTAATCTTAACATTTCTTCACCACCTTTATGACTGATCTCACCCAGGCCATCGCCACCGAAACAGTGGACACACTGAAAAAGTATTACGCAACGCTGTTTGGCGTGAAACCCAAACAGAACCGCAAAGCCGATTTAACCTCGGCTCTGGCTCACGGGTTTGCTGATACGTCACACCTGCAAGCTTATTGGCGGCAATTGCCAGAACGCCAGCGGCAATTGATCCAGGAGTGCCTCTTTACCTACAACGGCCGGGTGGATCGCAAACGCTTCCGGATGAAATACGGTGATTTTCCGGAAAAGCCGCGAGGAAGTCGTTCGTTTTTTGGTTACGACTCCGCCCTGCCGGATTCTATTGCCCTGTTTTTCTACCCTGCAGAGTCAAACTATGGCCCAAAACAGATTCCTGCCGCTTTGGTCGCTCTGATGACGTCGTTTGTCGAACCGCCTGCAGCTGACACACTGGTAACCGCTGTTTTGCCCGAACCGCTGCCGGCTGGCTGTTCGATGATACAACGAGAAGCCACGGTACTGAATGAGCTAAGTGCCCTGCTGATTCTGCTGCAGAACCAGCAGTTGAAAGTCGGTGAGAAAACCGGGCAACCTTCCGGTGCCACCCTGAAGAAGGTCGCGAAAGAGGTTCATGAATATTACCCTGCCACAACCTGCCCGGAAGCGGCCGGTATGGAGTTTATTGTGGCGTATGGCTGGGTTCAGTTGATCGCCAACAGTCCGTTCTGCAAGCAGTCCAAAACCACTCTGGCGCCCGCCCGTAAGACCGACCAAAAACCGGTAGCAACCATCAAGGTACTCTGGGAACACTGGCTGAAAAACCGCAAACAGGATGAGTTCCGCCGTATTGATAACATCAAAGGTCAGAACGGCAAGGGCAAGCGTTATTTCACCAACCCGGTTGAACGGAGAGAGGCGATCATCGCCGCGCTCCGGGAGTGCCCGGTGAATACGTGGGTATCGTTTGATCAACTGTCCCGGCATATGTTTATTACCGGCTCCCAACTGCTGGTAACCACCGAACCGGAGTATCTCTATCTTTATGATGCCAATTACGGCATGCTGCACAGCTCCTGGTTTCTGCTTGAGTCTCGCTATCTCCGGTGTTTTCTGTTGGAGTATGCCGCCACACTGGGCTTGATCGATGTCGTGATAGCACCGCCAGAAATGGTTGGTATGGATGAAGACCGTACCTGGGGCACAGACGATATGGACTGCCTGAGCCGTTATGATGGATTGCAGTACATCCGCCTGACGCCTCTGGGCGCTTATATTCTTGGTCTGGCTGACGACTACCAACCCAGTGAGAAGGTCAGCACAGAAACCCCTCTCAACATTCACCGCCAGGGCCGGATTGTTTTTGAGGCACCGCCCACACCCTGGGAGCAGCAGTTTCTTTCCCTCTATGCTGAGCAGGATAAAGGGCATGTCTGGATGCTGTCCAGCCGGAAGATTATGGAGACGTTGCAGGTAGGTGGCAATGTGGCCGAACTGCAGCAGTTTCTTCTGGCTCGAGAGTCTCAACCCTTTCTGCCTGAAGATTGCGAAAGTTTTCTGACTAATTCGGTAAAAAATGCCGATGGCGTTAAGTTCCAGACGGAAGCCCTGGTTTATTCGTGTAAATCAGTGGAAATGGCTGACCTGATTATCAATGACAAGGCGCTTGCGAAGTTCTGTCAGCGTTTGGGCAAGTTGCAGATTGTGCTTCCAAAAAGCAAAGAGAAATCGTTTCGAGAGGGGCTGAATACATTAGGCATCGGATGTGTATGAGCTGTTAATTTGAGTTTAACCTCTGAGGCTTTAACTCCCCGCAGCTTGCTGAGCACTACTCAGAGCTCACTTGATACCCCGGAGCTTGCTCCAGGGTAATCCACTGGACACTGCGAGGATAATTTAAAAAAACATGCACGGCCACCAAATAACAGAAGAGTTCACGCCGGATCAGCAAGATACAGCTGTATCAAGTTTGATTTGATCACTATCACTGATCGCTGTAACGTAGTTTTTCACGCCGTGAAAACCTTGAGGATTGATTGGTCATGCTGAAGAAAAAAACGATCAAAAAAACAGCGGAAACCGAAGTGACGTTTGAGTTTGCTCAACCGGGCATCAAGTCCGTGTCGCTGGTTGCGGAATTTAACCAGTGGCAACCGGTCACCATGAAATACCACAAAAAAGAGAACGCCTTCCGGACCAAAGTAAAACTGCCCGGCAACAAAGCCTTCCATTTCCGTTATCTGCTGGATGAGAACACCTGGGAGAACGACCATAACGCGGATGACTATGTGCCCAACCCTTACGGCAGTGATAACAGTGTGGTCTATACAAAACTCAGAAAGTAATACTCATCTAATTTATGCATGGTGGACTGAGCTGAAGGACAATCCCCTAAAGGGCATAAAGATAAAGTGACGGGTCATAGCACTATCAATGACGAGGAACTTTAACGAAGGGCTCGTTCAGCTCACCAGCGCAATAAGGTATTGCGAATATTTTCTCTACCCGCATTTAAGAGTGGTGCAGTGCAAAACACCCACACAGCCAGCTCCCACCATTGTTGAGGAAAAAAAGATGAATAATTATTACCTCTCTTTAGGTGCAGACCACCCCAATTACCCGGGCTATGTGCGGATTACTGCGCCCACCCGCGATGATGCCCGCCAGTTAATGGAAACCCATCATGGCCACGACTGGACCGGCTGTTTTGAAACCTTCGATGAGCTGGATACCCACCAACGGATTCAGCGCGACTACCTGATCTTTGATAATCTGACCGGCGAGGCGCTTGCCTGGACTTGCCATATCTGCAAGGAGAAACGGCCCGACAGTAAAATAGAGGTCACTCAACGCACGTTGCTGGAGGCAGATAATGCACCGGTCTACAACGTCCGGTACTGCATTGATAACGATCATTGCCAGCACTGTATTGATGCCTTTATTGAGCAGCAGCGGGAAGTGTTGAGTTAAGCAGCGTTGCATGGCCATGCAGTAAAGAGCAGCCAGACGCATTGACGAGACTGCTCTGGCGCTCGGTCGCAGGCTGGTCACATCAGGAGTGCGCCCTTAGATTCTGGTTATCCTCCGCCCACGCCAGGGCTTTCTGAAAAGCCGCATCGCCATATTGTGCTGAGCTGAAGAGACGAGTCAGAGCACAAGATTTACGATTCCGCTTTTTCTGGGAGATATGTGCAAGCCAACCGGTTTGACCGTCTTTCTGGGTGTATTTTTCGATGCTCATCATAACCGGCGATCTCCCTTTTGTGGCAATCATTGTCCGTCAGCGGCCTGCTTTCCGACGGTGCGCAATTATTCACCAGACGTAACCCAAAAACCTTGATACGTGTCAATACTTATTATCGACAGATTTGCGTTTCAGATGCTACTGAAATTTTGGCTGGTCGCAGAAGGTTGTCAGAAATCAATCCCTACTGAAGACAGTGAATAAAGTTGAAATAGGAGGGCTTGAGTTGGTTGGGGAGGCGAGGTGGTTTTGTGGAGATGAACGATGCAAAACCCGCCCCTAGTTTTCGACTCCCATCTTTCTCCATCACCAGCTTCGGGGACTTATCGCCTGGTGGTTCAGATCATAACGAAAAGTAGCTTAATCGTTCATCCATTTTTACTTGACCACTTCAAAATCAACAAAAATCTGTGGAAGTGACACATAATGTCCTCAAGCCGCACCAGTATAATAAGTAGCTAACTCAATTCGTCGAATATTTCTTTAGCGATAAGCCGTACTCATTGCCCTACGTCTATATATAAAAAGCAAAAACTGATAAATAATGCGTCAAGATAATAGAACCACACTATCCAACATTAGAGGATATACCTCACTTTTTGTGAAAATCCTTCCACTGTTACAGTACACCAAACCAGCCTTCTATCAGTGGGATTCATATGAGTCGTCATAATCCTGTGAAAAATCAAGTCAAAGCATGGTTATCTGAGTTTCTTTTCACCCGGGAGCACTTTACGGGGCCGACTGGTAAGCCGCTTTTCAGCTACCATGTCACCTCAGAAGAGTTTAATTCGCTGGAAACATTACTCTCCAGTACTCCCCCTTCAAGATACCAAAACTCTTACGATCACCACTGGGCAGCGGCTTTCTGCCTGTTTGTTGCTGAATGGTACCGTCGCGAGTATGACAAAGACTGGTCCTGGACGGAGCCTGAACGCCGGGTTGGCCGGGATTTTAACAATTCCCAGCATGATGCGCTGATAACTGGTGGACTGGTTGGGTTTTGGAAACGGCCTATTCGGCAAAAGGGGCGTGGTCGTGATCTGCTCGGTTCTCTCTTTGCTGAGGGCGGACTTCCATGGCAACTGGTTCAAAGCGAAACGCATGGATTTGGTCGGGCTATCCGCAAAGGTCTGCGTAACTTCTACCGTACCCGTACCGGGCTTAGATCTACTGCGGATCTGCTGGAAGAATCGCTTGAGTCACTGCCTATTGCATTTCGTAATCTGGAAACCCGTCAGATGCTTGCAGGTATTGTTGAGCAGCTGATGTACCTTGCCGAGCAGTATCCATTAAAAGGAAAGTCTGATCCTGCTCTTTATCTGGACCAGCAGAATCCTGGCTGGAAGGATGCTTTTCCTATTCCATTGGATGAAAGCAATGCCCGACAGTTGATCAATGAATGGCTGAAAGATGCGGATCAAAGACGGCAAGAGCGGAAAAAAGCAGAAGAGCTTGCCAGCGCATTTTGCTGTGAACACCAGCTACATGGTTTCGAACGGGACTGGTCAATCACGACTGAGCTGACACTGCCAAAGCGCACAGATATACCCAAAATAGAGAATTTATCGACCACCCGTCTTGAATTAGGCTTCTATGAAGGTGATACCCTGATTGCACGGGGGGGCGCCGTCTATGCACAAATCAGTCATGATCATTTAGGCATTCGCTTCCCGGAAACCAATATCGCACTCAAGCGAAGAGATATTGAGTCACCGGTATCACTCAGGCTCCTTGAAAATGGGCAACCTATTCATAGTTTCTATTTTGACGGCAGCGTGATCGAGAAAACGCAGGCGCCGATGTTCTTTGAACGGCGAGAAGATGACTGGTATCTCGTTTCACAAGCCAGTTATGGTATTCAGGGACAGGATGCAAAAATCAGACTGCCTGCGAATGCACGGATCGTAAAGGGAGAAACCACCCCCCTGGTAAGTGAGTCGTCTGGTGCGAGATGGCTAAAGGCAAACAGTGACGTTTCTATCTGCATTGGCTCTGACATTTATAACCTTCGTTTAAACTGCGGATACCAGGCTTCCCTGAAGCCAGCATTAACGGGGGCATTATCTTTATATGACACCAGAGAAAGCGCTGTATTCATGGGTTTCCCCACCCTCAGCCTGCCTGAAGATTATCCTTACAACCATGATGAGCTGCAATGCTTTATCAATGGCCGACAATCGCCATTAAAACAACAAACGACCAATAAAGCAGGGATATTTCATGTCTCTATTAAACACAAATTGGGGGACGTTTTACTACGTCGGCGTATTGGTGTTCTTCCGGATGGCTTTAGTATTGCTCTCTTTCCTGCCGGGCATGGGAAGCCGGCACGCATAAAAATTCGTAATGGCAAGAACTTACTCATACAGGTGGTCAGCGAAGATCTTATTTCACAGGAGACGTATGGTGAATCCGACCGCTGGATGACTTTAGAGTATCGTAGCCCCGAAGCGCCAACCATGTTCAGAATGGAAGTCAGTAGTGATGCAAGTACCGAACCTGTCACACTGATTTTGCCCTATCCCTATCAAGGGGGGCGCGTTCTTGGCGAAAATGGCGAAACACTGAAGCTGACGGAAATGACGGTAAATGACTTGCTCGGTGTGCAGCTTGCACTGTTTTCGGGGCAAAGTCAGGGACAGATATTTCACCTTCGGCTTGAGTTACAAAATCTGGCCGTTACTGCAGGTCATAATCATCAGGCTACTTCTCATGATGAGGAGCCCGTTCTACCTATCCGAAGAGCATACCGCTACTACCGGATTGCGGTTGGTGAAGATCCGAAACTGCTGAGTTTATTCAGCTACCAAAATGATATTGTGCAATTGCTGGGTTCAGTGAATAGTCAGGATGCTTATGTCAGATTTACGCTTGAGTCATCACAACGCCTCCTGACCTTGAATATTCGGCGATACTCAGGCTATGCCAACAAGGAAACAAGTCGGGTATTTTCCATCAATACCATGAATGGCATACGCCCATTGCATACGATGCTTGACGTAAGAGCGATGCAGCTCGCCAGCCCGGAAAACCCACCGGTGGTTGTTGCCGAAAAGGTGTCTGATGCCACAATGAAAGAGCCCCTCGCAAACACTTCAGGCACTGGTGTATTTGAGATTCCTGAATTGATGAGTGAGAATGGTCCATGGTTGCTATATCCGGCAACTGAATCAGCCTTCCAGTTCCGCCCCTTTATACATGTGACGCCCACCTCAGACATCGATGCTCAGGATGACACGGAGTGTTCTCTTCATCAGGCAGCCCAAAACTACCATCCGAAATTCAATCCGGATGTTATTCATAAGCAGATAGCCATGATGGCGGAAGATTTTGACCATAGTGGCTGGCAATATCTGGCAGATTTAAAAAGCAATTATGGTCACCTGCCACTTTCGGTTTTTGAAAGCTGGCAGGCCTTGGCCGCCAACCCCAACGCACTGGCCGCTGCAATTTTCAGACTGGAGATAGATGAGCGTTTTTGCAATCGGCTGAGAGATGAGCTGGCAGTGATATGGGAGAGCATTGAGCTATCCACCTGGCATAAAACCTATACCCGTTTCAGCAACTGGTTAACTGCTCAGGGTTTACCGGAGGCGCTGGTTGAGAGTTTGAAAGCTAACCGGACAAATATACTCCATACTACCATTTCCGGCTTTGAGCATCTTGGGCATTATATTTCCTCGGGCGATATTCACAGCTTACCGCCAATCCCGCCTTTAGAGTATGTGTTGCCTGCATGGTATCAGGATTTACGACTGATTCATCAGTCTGATTCAGACTGGCCTGAAGAGCTGGGTAATGAGTTTCGCTCATGGGTTAAACTGCAAGACCTCCCCGATACCGTGAAACAGCTGTCTCTGGTGTATTTTTCCAATGCTGTTGTTTATTTGCCGATTTTCATGGCCTTTGTAACCGCAGGCAAAGCAAGTCTTGAGGATCTGGAAGAAGATACGGCTTACCTTAAGTTTGTGATTCGCATGATTTCAGACTTTGACAGAGGTAACTGGTACACCCCGGTACACTCTATGATGGTCGCCTATCTCCTTAAAAACTCTGCCATGTGATAAAGGGTTTATATGCATTTTTTCAAAAGTCTTATCGGGCAGAGCCTGTCACGCAGCAGAGAAGCGACATTGGGCGTGCTTGGCATTACAGATGCTGGTTTGCGCCAACACCTCTCTGGGCAAATGAATGACACACTGGGCAGTGCAGGCTGTTTTTTGGCTCCGCCGGTATTTGAGCATACTTTTGGCTGGCAAGAGTCCAATGTCCAGCTTAAGGATCTCAAGGGAAATTTACTTTCAGAAGCCCTGATCAACACGCTTGAAAATGCACATGCTTACCAGTTTCCCTCCACCGCATCGCCTTATGAACACCAGCTTAAGGCATGGAACACCTTACTGGATAAACAACCAAGATCAGCGGTCATAACCAGTGGCACCGGGTCAGGTAAAACCGAGTGCTTTATGGTGCCGATTCTGGAAGACTTGATCCGGGAAAGAGAGCAACTGAAAAAGCCGCTTGTTGGTGTTCGGGCTCTCTTTCTCTATCCATTGAATGCCCTGATCAACTCTCAACAGGAACGTCTTGACGCATGGACCCGGGCTTTTGGAGAAGATCTTCGTTTCTGCCTATACAATGGTAAAACAGAAGAGAGTAATACCAGTAAGAATCGAAAAATACAGCAGGAGAGACCCAATCAGCAGTTAACAAGGGAATCACTCCGCGCAGAACCAGCCCCTATTTTGCTGACCAATGCCACCATGCTGGAATATATGCTGGTTCGACAAGTTGACAGCCCTATTCTGGACATTTCCCGAGAGGCTCAATCGCTGCGCTGGATTGTCCTGGATGAGGCTCATACTTACATTGGTTCTCAAGCTGCCGAGCTTTCTCTTTTGTTGCGCCGTGTTGTCCATGCATTTGGTCGTAAATCAGAAGACATCCGTTTTATTGCAACATCGGCCACTATTGCAGATAAAGACGCAAAAGAAAAACTCAGGGATTATTTAGCTGGTCTGGCAGGTGTGAGCCCTGAGCAGGTAGATGTGATCGGCGGCTCAAGGGTATGGCCAGATATCCGTAGCCCGGTAATCAAGCCACTGAGTCTTGACGCTATTCGCTCCGTTGACAGGGGAGAAGAGGCTTCTCCGGAGCGCTTTAACCTTTTGGCACAAAGCCATATCGCAACAGCATTGCGACATGCTGTAGTGAGTCATGCAAGTCCAATGGATTTGAATGAATTGGTTGCTGTTGTCTCCGACAAACTATTAATAACCGGCCCGGCAAATCAGCAACACCAGCAACAAGAGTTACTTGAATGGCTGGATGTAATGACAGGTACACGACCATCCCCGGATGAACCACCCTTTCTAAAATTACGAGTGCACCTGTTTCAACGAATGCTTCATGGCCTCTGGAGCTGCGTTGACCCACACTGTCCTGCTAAAACCGATCATTTGAAGGAGTGGCCATTTGGCAATGTCTATGTCACTCAGCAATCCCGCTGTAATTGTCTCGCCCCTGTCTATGAACTTGCATTTTGTCAGGAATGCCGTGCACCTCATCTACTGGCAGAAGAAACCAGTCACGGAGAGTTGCATCAATGCAGCCCGTACTCGGGAGATGAGTTTGCTCTAAGTTATGAAGCAACAGAAGATGGGGAAAATGAAAGCAGCTTAAACGATAACCCCTCCACCACAATACGTCATGAGGTGATTTTAGCTAGTGGAGCCTCTGCATCTGAAGATTATGTGACAGCAATTTTAGACAGTGAGTCTCACAAGCTTGGTGGCCTTCAAGCAACAAAACCCATTACGGTCCGTTTCGCTAATTTAAGGGAAAGTTGCTGCAGTGCTTGTGGCAGCGAAGTATATGGTGCTGCACCGATGCATCGCTCGTACCTTGGCTCACCGTTTTATGTGGCCAATGCAGTGCCAACCGTTTTGGAATACTGCCCCGATCCAGACAAAAAAGACTGCGAAGGTAAATCACCGGCTGAGCTTCCCGGGCGTGGACGCAAACTGATTACATTTACCGACAGTCGGCAGGGAACTGCTCGAATGGCGGTTCGTATGCAGCAGGAGGCCGAAAGATCACGGCTACGTGGCCTGGTTTTTCAGACCTTGAGAAATCAGCAGGCACGAAAGGATGCAGAACCCAAAGATACACCAACCGGCAGTTACGATGAGTTGATCAAACAAGCGGAAATGATGGAAAGCCTGGGATACAAAGCTCAGGCCGATACCATGCGTGCGGATGCAGAAAGCATCAGATCAGGACAAACACAGCAACATGGATCAGTATCGCTGAGTTGGCAGGATATGGCCCAGGAACTCGCCGCCTCTAAAGATATTAGCCAGTTCATTCTTGACTACAACCAACATACCAATCGCGGCTTGTTTAGCGGGCATGAGGCAGGCTTTACAATGGCAAGACTGCTTCTTGCAAGAGAATTTTCCCGCCGCCCTAAAAACCAAAACAGTACCGAAACGGTTGGGCTTATCAAAGTCGGTTACCAGGGTTTAGAGCGTGTTAAAGCAACACCTCAATTCTGGGAAGAAACATCGGCAATCACACCTGACGCAAAGGCAGCAAAACCAGATAGCAAACTGACCCTCCAGGACTGGCACGTTTTTTTGAAAATGGCGCTGGATTTCTTTGTTCGAGAGAACAGTTATATCCGTATGGATCGATCCATGCAAAACTGGATGGGTAAAAAGTTTTACCCGAAAAACCTGTTGCCACCAGAGAGCGATGAAGTAGAAAGTAATTTCCTGAAGAAGTGGCCGCTGGCTAAGCCCATTGCAGCGAATCGGTTGGTCAAATTATTGGAAGTGGCTACCGGAATGGATAAGTCACAGGCAACTCACCGGGATAAAATGAACGGCTGGCTTAAGCAGGCCTGGAAAGACCTAACGGACACGTCGCTGATATTGCAGCAGGCAGATAGTGGTAGAGCACTTCAGCTGGAAACACTGACTTTCTCCTTGCCGCGGGACGCCTGGGTATGCCCTATCACCCACAGACTGCTGGATACCACATTCCGGGGCTTAACACCTTACTTGCCACAAAGTAAATATAAGGAAAAAGATTATCGCTGCCAAAAAGTCACTCTCCCGAAACTGACTGAATTAGAGCCTGATGGAAGCAGCACTCCTATTGTTACCCAGATACGAACATTAGTTTCGAATAATCAGGAAATAGGCACCCTTCGCAAGGAAAGTCTGTGGACGGACATTAACGACAGAACCGTTGAAGGCGGTTTTTATTATCGCACCGCAGAGCACTCTGCTCAGCAATCATCCATCAGTCTGGAAAAATATGAGGAACTGTTTAAAACCGGCAAGATCAATGTGCTGAACTGCTCGACCACCATGGAGATGGGCGTCGATATCGGAGGTATCTCGGCCGTTGTGATGAACAACGTGCCACCGCATCCTGCCAATTATTTACAGCGAGCTGGCCGGGCTGGTCGACGAAGTGAGGCTCGGGCCATAGCCTATACATTATGTAAGGCCAATCCACACGATCAGAGAGCATTTGCTAATCCCAAGTGGCCATTTATCACGGCGATTCCAGCACCGGGAATAACATTAAGTTCAAATCGAATCGTAATGCGCCATGTTAACTCCCTTACGCTGTCGGTTTTTCTACGCTCATACGCTCCGGTAAGCACTGAGCGAACCAAGCTGAATCTGGTTTGGTTCTTTGGTGGCGAGGAATCCGTTTGTGATCGCTTTATTCAGTGGATGATGTTGACGCCAGCTGAGCTTGAAGAGCCTGTGCGAAGACTGGTGAAAGGCACGGGTCTTAGCGGGCGTTCTCTGTCCGCCATTTTTGCGGACGGGCTGAGTATTTTGCAAGCTATTCAGCATCAGTGGGTCAATGAGTACAGGGTTCTCAAAGAAAAACTTCATCACTCTCAGGATGAAGCCTATAAAAGAGCACTTGGCCTTGAGCTAAAGCGTCATGAAGAGGAATACCTGCTACGTGATCTGGCAGCCCGGGCATTTTTACCGGGTTATGGTTTTCCGACCAATGTCGTTAGCCTTAATACTTACAACATTGAAGATTTCCAGGAACGAAAAAGGCAAGAACAAACGGGAAGCAGGGAAGACAATATCTTCAACCTAAATCCTGCAAAGGTTCTTCGATCCGAAGTTGCAATATCCTGTAAATGAA
>OODV01000374.1 GCA_900299555.1 uncultured Endozoicomonas sp. | reverse complement strand
CTGTGAGCCCTTTGAGTTTGCCACTCCAGGGAGGAGGGATCAGGCGGAACTTCCCATCATCCCGCTCGATCCTTGGTACGCGTGCATGAAGATAACATTCATGTTGAAAGAAGTTCATATGCCGCCATTCTTTCTGAAAGGTATCGTATGCTGGGTACTCCTTGCCAGAAGGATCATCCTCACTGTTATCTTTGAAGGTTGCCCCTCGCTGAAAGTTAAGAAAAATATCCAATCTGGATTGTTCAGTATTGAACTCAATTGACTCAATGTACCAGGGATAACTGATTCCAAGGGCATTCTGAAACAATTCTTCCATGAGTGTCTTCAGGCCTGTGATGTCATGCAGAGTATTGGATTAAGAATACAGCGTTACCCACTCACTTTTCAAAAGAGCCTAAAACTTCTACTCAAAACTATTCTTTACTGTTTTTTTCTATTCTTGCTGGAAGAATAGAAAGAATAGAAATGTCATTTTTGTGCATCTATTATCTAGACCCTTGGTATTCTTGGCCTAGAGCAAAGGAATAGAAGAATAGAAGGAATAGAAGCAATCCGGTCTCTAGAATTAAAAACCTGATGCTATTTCAGAAGATCCATTCGCTACCAATCTGGGAAGTCACCCACAAAACACCCCTACCGGAAAAAAACCTACAGGTACTGGCCAAACTGTATGCAATGTATGTATTATACAACATACATTACATACAATAATACACAAACCAGAGTAACCATTCATGGCGATTACCAGAGAAGAGATCATTCAGGCGGCTGAGGCACTGGAACGGGACGGGGAAAAGGCCACCATGGCCTCGGTACGCGAGCATTTAGGCGGTGGTTCCTTTGCCACCATTTCACCGGTACTGCGGGAATGGCGTGAGGGCCGCAAGACTATACAGGCGGTTGTGCTGGACATGCCCGGGGAACTGAAGACCGTCATGGACCGGCTGGGGTCCGAGTTCTGGCAAGCGGCTTCCAGGCTGGCTAATGAGAAACTGATTACCGTACAGGCAGAAGCAGAGAGTGCTGTCATGGATGCCCATACCGAACGGGATGAAACCTTGCAGGAAGTCGCCCGTCTTGAAGGCGAACTTTCAAACTATGGCGACCGACTGCTGACTGCCGAGAAGCAGCAGGAAGCCACACAGACAGCCCACAACCAGCTGCAAACCGAGGCTATCCGGCTGCATGAGAAACTGGCCGCCAGTCACAGTGAAATCGTTCGACTGAGGGATGACCTGAACAAGGCCAACAAAGACAAGGAACACCACGCCGACGAAGCCGCTCAGTTGCGGGGACTCAATGAGCAGCTGAAGCAGGAACTGGCAGAAGCCAGGCAGCAGGCCGACACCCAGCGACAGGAAGCTACAGAGAACCGGGTAGAAGCAAATAACCTGAAGAACCAGCTGGAACAATCCAGGGCAAAGCAGGAACGCCAGCAGGCCACCCTTGAGCAGCAGCAGGCAGACATCCTGAAACTGAACACCACTGTGGCCACCCTTGAAGCTCGACGTGATGAAAGTAATACCAGGATCAGCCAGCTGGACAGTGAACTGACATCACTCAGGAAAGAGAAGCAGGACGAGATCCAGACCATAGCCACCCTCACGGCAGAACGGGATTCAGCCAAAGCCAGGATCAGAGAGCTATCCACCGAATGCGGCGAGTTACGGCAGCAAAACCAGACCGTGCTGTTAATGAACCACAAGCTGAAGTCAGAGAATCAGGACCGGAACAACGAGTGACTGCTGATTTCCTGCCATTAATCACCAATGGCAGGAAAAGCCCCAGAGAGCCGTTTTAAGCGACAATATAACCACGACACACGACCATAAGGGCAAGTCAGAGAAAATCACTCAGAATCAACGTATGACGGCCATATTTGTGGTCTGACCATAAAAAAGGAAAACCCAATGAGTGAACGAAGGATAAAATCGAAATTCAAACGCGGTAAGTTGAATACGTTCAGTCGAACACCCTGCGGCCATTTTCTTAAACCACGAGAACGAAAAAAGAAAAACAACCGGATCCCGATCATCCAAATACCGGATCCAGACCTGAGAGCCGCCTGCAAGAAAGCAGCCGCCCTGTTTTTTGGAAAGATCTCATCAGATACCCCTTCATCCTGTATCTGATACCAACGAACCGGAAAGGCAGGAATTACCAAAAAGGATTAGCCACACTTGGAATGCTATTACTTTTTTAACCAAGAGCCGGTTCTGACATGCGCCGGCTTTTTTCTGCCTGAAAGCAAGAAGATCGAAAATAAACAGCACACTGCCCATCAAAACCTATCCTGAAGCCGCATTCCATCAACAAAAAAGGCAGGACGAACGATGAGCTGTGAAAAAAAAGACCAGCCGGTAAAAATCATTTCCAACTCAAGACCGGTTTACGTCGTCGAACCCACCGGGTCAGAACTCATAAGTCAGCTTCCCATCGACATGACACCGGTAGTCGCATGGATCGTGGAAACCAGTTGCCTGGGCAAAGATCGGGAATTGGACGCCTGGGCACAACCGGTCATCCCGGGCAACATACTTCCAGAAATCTATGCCCTGTACGACGCCGAATCCAAACACTGGGAAGTCCCCTCACAGGCAAAGGGAAAAGACCTGCTGGCCTTAAGCGACTGGTTCATCGAGCAGAAAGAACAAGCAAAAAATTCAGCTGAGGAAGCTACTGAGGAAACTACTGGCGACTGACAGCAAACACCAAACTACCCATACCCATTCCACGACTTTAAGCCGGTATAACATGCGCCGGCTTTTTTATCTCAAGTACCAGAACCTGCCTGTAAGAACTCACACAACACTGTCCAGGAACCAGAACTGGTTATAAGGCGACAGGCCACACCGGACAGCTAACGACACTAGCCACCGCGTCAATGGCATTTTCCGAAAACTTGAGGATTCCACTACCGCATTACCAACCAGGAATAAAAAAGGGACGATTTTCCCACCATATAAATATTGGGAATTTTTTGATTTTTTCCCAACATGAAAACGCTAGAAACGAAAACCTATGTTGGGAAAAAACGGCAAGCTTTCCCAACACTAGGTAAAGCTGCGATCAAACAGAAGCATCATCGATAGCCATATCGTTATCCCAACTTCTATCACTCATCCTTTCTTCCAGAGTCCTGCCTGAGAGAGGCTGAATCGGTGAATTTTTCCTCTTCTCTTTTCTCTTTTCCAAAATCCCGAGAAAATACTTCATCTTGGTTGTTTTTATTACTTCTGGTTTAGTTAAAACAGTAAGCCCTATGGCATCTATTACATCTTCTGCGGCATAGCTGGCCATCAACACCTTTACCTGATCAGGGGTTATTTCTGGGAATGGGATCGATAGCATCTGAATTGCTGTTGCTCTGATTTCATCACTCTCACCCGAACGATAGATGCCTTCCAAATCCATCTCTATCTCTTTCGCATCAAGATCATCCGATGGTTGAAAGGTTGGTGAGTTTCTGATGGAAAAGACAATACTGACTATCTTTCCAGATTTACCTCTCAAACCTGTTTTATATTCGCATCGAATGTCTGATTTCTCATTAACTTCCTTGATAGCCACATCTAGTATTCGTCGCTTGAATTCACGCCAGTCCTTGGTTGATCTAACAAAATCCAGTGTAATCATAATGTCATCGACACTAACTTCCACATTGTCAGTTATTTCTCGCCTGATCGTTACCCAATGATATTTCCGTAACCACTGGTACAGTCGCATTGAATGAGCACGTTTCAGCATCCTGATTTGATCGGCCAGTAGCGTGTTGAAACGCATTTCTTTGGTCAGAGCGGTGAGGTATGGCGAAGCCTCATCACTGATTGCAAAATAGGCTTCCGCAATGTTATTGGTATTCTTAAAAAACTTGGTCAAAGACGCCTTAAAAAGCGGAATCGTCCCCCTATAGTCATACTTGTCATCAGTACCAAGAATCGTTAAATGTAACGACTGAACCTCTTTACAGGCATCAGGGAAAGTCTTGTATATATAGGTTCTGCTAAACCCTATACCGATCCTATCCAATTCGGCAGCATCTAGCTTCACAACCTGCATACTACCGCTTTCACGAGAATTCAGTTTTGTCAGAATCTCATAGAGAATTTTCTGTCCTGGATTTGAAAGCGAGTAAGCCAGTTCATCAAAATCATGCCTGATACAAATCTGGCCAGATTGATCGTCAGATAAATTTAGCGGGAACTGGTTCTCAATTTTCTTCAATTCCATGTCAGCGGATAGCCTTGGATTTTTAGACGTGTAGTTTATTTTGCCATCACACACTTCAGATGTGCAAATTTAAAGGAAAATGAACATCTGAGTAAACTTTCCGACACATCTGAGAGGTGTTATTGGTCAGAATCAGAGAGAAAAACACATCAGGTGTGCGTAAAAGTGGACAAGGTGTGTTGGAAAGTGGACTAGGTGTGTTGGAAAGTGGACTCAGATGTGTTGAAAAGTGGACTGGATGAGTGCAAAAAAATACTGAAAACAGCTCAGGTGTGTTGGAAAGTGGACAAAATCTGCCTCTTTTTCAGCCCGAGCCTTAAATAAGAAATAAGAAAAATAAAGAAAGAAAACAACAAACAGAAAGAGAAGAGTTGTTTGTGGTTGGACTGGTTTCTTGTTTTAACACCCAGTACACACACGAATAAGCATTTTGCTCTTAACTCATTCAGCCTGCTTCTTTTCCAGCTTCCGCCTTTCCTTCTCGGCTTCCCGTTGCTTATACATCTCATTCAGCCGCGCAACAGCGTGTTCCTGTTCCTCTGGCGACACCACACCGGACTCACCATCCAGGTTAAAACGGGCACCACCTGCCGCCAGGGCTTTCCTGTAAGCCCAACTGTTGACCCAGCTATACACGCCACGCTTCAGCCATGAGTGACCTTCTTTCTGAACCAGCTGTGCCAGCAAATCATCATAGATCCCGATAGCCAGTGGTTTCGGTGGATCACAAAACAGGTCCGGCCAGCGACTGATTAACCTCTCAATGTTACGGCGGTTCACCTTCTGGTTTTTGCTCTGCTTCTTCACCGGCTTTTCTGTTTTCTTCGCGGACACGGTATCATCTGCCATCACTGATTTTCTCAATCTCAACTGGTTCACTGATGTTAAACAGCCACTGGTCAGCAATAAAGTCGTTTTCAATGAAATGGCTCAACAGGGCAAGGGCTATTGAGCCACACATTACCTACCCCGCACCTTTTGCCAGCATAGCTCAATGAAGTGTTGATCTTTCATTGAGCCATCCGTTATGATTGCGCCACTTGATTGAGCCAAGAAAGGCAGTTATTTCCAACGGGGTGATTTGTGGCGACAGTGGCCTATTACAGGGTGAGTACCAAAGAGCAATCCATCGAGAACCAGAGACAGGAACTCGGCAAAGTTTACAACATTGACAAGGAATTTATGGACAATGGTGTGAGCGGAACAATAAAGGCCGCTGACAGGGAAGGATTTTCAGCCATGCTGAACTATGTCCGTGAAGGCGATACGCTTGTCACGGTCGATATTGACCGTCTGGGGCGTGATGCTATCGACGTTCAGCAAACCATAACCCGAATAAAGGCTATGGGCGTTAATATCATCATTACCCGCCTAGGTGTCGACTTGAGCAGCGATGCCGGGGAATTACTGATAACCATCATGAGCAAGGTTGCAGAAATGGAACGTAAGAAAATGCTCGAACGACAACGAGCCGGTATTGCCAGAGCCAAGGCTGAGGGTAAATACAAAGGCTCGAAAAAGTCTGCCGATCCGGCAGTGGTCAGGAAGACACGGGAAACAATGACGATTGCCGAAACAGCTGAACACCTGGGAATTTCAGTAGCCACCGTTAAACGGCTGCAAAAGGCCAGTTGATTGCCTCAGCCAGAGGCATTTGATAGATTTCGTGATTGCTCATTGCAATTTCCTTACCGTGGTTTTAGTTGTGAGCCGATCACTGGCTTCCTACAGCCAGTGGTCAACCCTACTTACTCAGCTTCAGATTTAACTTTCGTTTCCTCTAAAGCCATTCTCATCATCAGATCCCTGTTTTCCGGCACCCGAAGCAACTCTAAAAGACGGCTGACAGAATTCCTTTCCCAGGGGTCTGAAACCCAACGGAACGAAAAGTTGCTCTAAGCTCTGACCTGTACCTTCGGTCAAGCTGAAAAGGGACAGGTAATACTGCACATTTGTCTCATACGTGAGACTCCAGACGGTAGTCAAAACCCGCACCTACTTTCTTGTATCCTCCGTCCGCTCTGGCCTCTAAAGCAAATACTGTATAAAAACGTAGTAGTATTTTGTGAGACTCCATAAAAATCCTATTTTTGTCGACAAAAATTAGCCCTATTTCGGTCTATCTTGAGTATCCCATTCGAAGCTAAATTAGATATTCGGTACAGACATGGGGGGAGTAGCTGCAGACTCTTTATCTGCTTCAAATGCATTCTTACCTGGAGAACAGGCTAACTTAGCTCAACAGCCCTTTGGTCCTAATGTTGGAAGATTGCCAAATGGCAGGATTGTGGCTGCACATGGTCCTGCTGTTGTGGAATTAGCCCCTGCAAGATTTATACTGGTTCCGCTCAATTACAGGTTAATTGTACGTGTTATTAATAGTCCAGAGGGTTTGCAAGAAATACATCAATTTCAAAACTTACTTGAACTGTATCGAGACGAAAGAAATAGGGTATGAAATATGGGAGGTGTATCCGAATTAAATTCTGTATCAGGAGCTTTTCTTAAAAGTCGAGAAGCAGTGTTAGAACAACAGCCTTTTTCACCTCCTGTTGGTAGATTACCAAATGGTAGAGTAGTAGCGGTTGTTGGTCCTGCAATACTTCATTTAGACCGAGCAAGACTTTTATTTGTAAATCTTCATCACAGAGCAGATGTTTATGAAATAAATGAAGGCGGGAATATTCGAGAAGTCGTCAATATAAAAAATCTCCTCAATAAAAATTAAATACTTTAGATTTTACATTAATTCCAACGTCCCTTCAGGGTCGTCGATCCCGTTACAGTGCTCATAAGTGATCAATGGCACCCCGCACATCACAGCAATATCCTTCTGTGTCATGTTCAGATATAGCCTGAGTGCCTTTAATTCCACACTATTCATCTTTCCACCTGTCACGTCTAACCTGTTGCCTACGCCATAAAGCACCAGGGCATAAAAATGAGACCGATATTAGTCCCGCAAACCATCTACGAGCTGCAACCGGTCAAGAACTGCCACGGTGAAACCAAACTGGAAGAGAAACCGAAAGTGGCCTGGCGCACGAAAAACGTCGTGGTGATACCACCGGCACAGTTACAGCAACTCATCGTGATACTTCACCGACCGCTCCAGCCCTAACACTTAACACCGGCGTAAGACCGTGCATTACTAGCAGACATTTCGTCAATTCCTGTCAGGGTTAACCAGCCTGCTGTGGTTGCAGGTAGCTTCAGCATTCTATCAATGAACCAATTGGCATAAATAATGTCTGATAGTCATTGATTCGAAATAATCTGAAGACAATAAAAATGATTTCACCATCGCTTTACATTGCGTCAATGTCAGCCTATTAAAGTGTTCCGCCATTGTTGTTAGAGAATCATTCTGACAATACAGATATGGAAAACAAAAAGGCCTACGTGACAGCCATCAGATGCGGCACCAATCTTATGGTGGCAGCAGGAAGGGAATTATTTACCCGACCTCTCACAGCGAGAAACATAAGTGGTTTAGGGTTATTAGCCGCAAGTAGCGCAATGGTTATGACCTGGCCGCTTCTTTTAACAAGTAGCACCCCGGATATCACCCCTTTTGACTCGCAAGACCTGCTACAGGGACTAACCGCATCAGCAAGAGACTGCATCACGTATGCAGTTTTGCATGAAGTAATACCCTCATTTGTGTATCGCATGCTTGAGTGAATATGGACACTGTCTTTTCGCGAAAATTTATAACACCACTCAACCACCAATATCGACCAAAGACCCATCGTTATAGGCATCTCAAGCAAGATGCTCCGTGAAATCTGGCGATACATGACCATGCTAAAAGCAAACCATGCAAGCAGCGCAAGAAAAACAGGGCAATTTGGCAAGAAACACCCCGCATGACAGCAGAACTAACCAAGGATGACAGAATGGCTAACACCAGCAGGAAGCAATGGGGCCCCTCAGTCTGCAAGGTACCCCCACGAAGGGACAGCACCCCCACAACAACCAGCGGATAAATATAAGGGGACGCACACGCAAAATATTTTTTTTAGTTTTGACGCATAAAAAAATTTTCAGAATCAGACAGGCATTAAAAAACCGATGACCTAAAGGGGAAAGATCATCGGTTTAATACAGCACTACAAGGAGTTAAAAATGCTATCGACCATACACACCATATATTCAGGACTGGCGGTATTGATTGATCGCTGAAGACACTACACCCCAGACTTCAAAATCCTGTTCCTGGCTGACTTTAACAACCGCCTGATCCTCATTGGCCAGCAGGTACACCACCCCCTTATCAAAGCGGATACGTCGAACCTTGTGCTCACCATCGAGTACTACAACCACAATGTCATCATCCTGCGGTTTAAGGCTTCGATCCACGACAAGAATTGCACCATCCACTATCCCTGCCTCAGTCATCGAATTCCCTGAAGCCCTGCCAAAGAACGTTGCTGCCGGTCGATGTATCAGAAGCTCATCGAGTGATAACGATTTCTGTAAATAATCACTGGCTGGTGACGCAAATCCCATAAAGCCATCCCTTATCCGTCCATTAACTCACACCTGAGATATTGACGGATTAAAGCTCTGTAGGGTATAGCTAGATATAACGAATTAACGAAAGCACGAATTAACGAAAATGCTAATAATCGGCCTGGTATCGCAGAAAGGCGGCGTAGGGAAAAGCAGCATCAGCAGAGCCCTTGCTACGCACTACGCCAGTAAAGGGCTCACAGTCAAAATTTCGGATCTGGACATTAACCAGTCCACTTCATACCAATGGCAGCAGAGAAGACTGCAAAGCGAACTGGAACCCGTTGTCAGTGTTGAATGCTTTGGTTCTGTTCAGCAGGCCATGAAGCAAAGCAGCCAGTACGATGTTGTGATATTCGACGGCGCACCACAGGCCAATAAGGCCACACAGCAAATAGCCGAGATTGCTGACCTTATCATCATCCCCACAGGACTATCCGTTGATGACCTGCAACCCAGCGTGATACTCGCAAACTCTCTGAAGGCTGCAAAGATACCGGCCAGAAAGATAACCTTCGCACTGTGCAGAACCGGCGACAGCAAGAGCGAATACTCAGAAGCTCAGCAATACCTGGAATCAACCCCCTACCGCCTGATCGACGGACAGATACAGGAAAGAACCGCATTCAGAAGGGCTCAGGATGCAGGCCGATCCATGATCGAATGCCAGTACCAGAAACCAAGGGAACAGGCTCAGGCAATGGTAGCCGCCATTGATAGCTATATTAACGAATTAACGAAAGAACGAATTAACGAATATGCCTAAGAAAAACACCAAAGGCTTGCCCCCCAAGGGTTTACCGCCACAGGCAAGCAACAACAACCTGAATAAACCCGCTCAGGCTGAACTGGTGCCGCTCAACTTCAAAGTACCGCCAGAGTTCGCCAAAGAGTTCAAAGTCTTTGCTGCCATGCACGGTTTAAAGCTGGTAGACCTTCTAAAACTAGGATTTGATGCTTACAAGAAACAGTAAAAAATGACAGATTAACAACCACCAGAGGCAACTGGTGGTTTAAACCTTACGAGATAGTAATAAGAATCATGATAAACAAAGCGTCTGCAAGTACTTCAACATCATATAATATACCAACAGAAGATAAAACAAACGTGGGTACATGTACTTCAATTGTCGGAATTAATGATTCTAGTGGAATGATTAAATATGAAAAAACAGAGCTGAGAAAAAGAGTAATAGAATTGGAACAGGATGTATTGCCAGAAACCAGCAAAGCAAAAAAAATTAAAATACAAAAACTAAAAATCGAATTACCAACCTTAAATGTGTCTACTGAAAATAATGTTATAGAGTTTAATGATGATGATGCCGATTGTTACTTACTAGCGTGCGGAGATGGAACAGGCAGGCTGAATGATAAAGCAATAAGTTTATTGAAGTCAGAGCACCCTGATTTGTTTCAAGAAGCGGATGATTGGACACTAAAAAACATCATGTCAGATACCTGTGGCTATAATAACTACCTACAACACCAAGCTGTAGCAAAGCTTATATACGAATATCAAGAGAACGGAATAATCCATGAATTATTCGATAATTACGAATATGGATGGATATCTTATAAAACCACATATGGAATATTCAGAACAGGAAGCTTTACAAAATCAGACTTAAGTGATATTGGAGGAGTAATAGTTGAAAACATTGATGAATATATTGCAAAAAAAGAAAATGAGCAATTAAAAAACAAACTGAGTAAATATAAAGAGCAAGACAAATATGCACAAGAATTTATCAATAAAATAAAAGAAAGCTTATACGATGAATCATTTGATTCTGAAGACATAGTAGAAAAACTAAAGGCTGTATTTCATGATAATAACGAACCAATAACATATTCAGATTTAATAGAAAGGCATGATTTAATACTTGGCAGTACTTACAAAGAAAAAAAAGAATCATTCAAAGCAAGAGAAAAAGAATATGTTAAAAAGAGAGAAGGCCAGCTAGACAATCTGCCAGATGCTAAAACATACTGACTGCATGGTTGTATAAAGTTACGCTCATTCGATAAAAAAAAGCCCAGGTCTGGTTCGACTGTCCCCGCTGCAATTGCGGGGCGTGGTTCACCAGCTTAAAGGCTTTATTCAGTAAGAGTACCACCTTAACAATCCCCCCGTAATATGAGATAACCGTACTGCTTCAGCTCCCATAGCAAGACGGCCGCGTGTAGGCTTGTTATGCGTAGGGCCAGGTCTGTCGTGAGCCTGCCTGGTTTCACCTGAAGCAACTGCTTCAGCTCCCATAGCGAGACGGCGTCGTGAAGGCTCGTTATGCGTAGGGCCAGGTCTGACTTGAGCCTGCCTGGTTTCATCTGAAGCAACCTACCCCCTAATAACGGGTTCCAAGATCCTGCCAGACGCCAGTCTCGTAGGGATCAAAGGGCTTAGGCTTCTCAGATTCCTGTTTCCTGCCGTAATAACCCGCAGCAGCACCACCGGCAATCGTTCCTGCCGCACCCCAGTATGCATCCTTAACCGTCTGCTGAGCCGCTTTCTGGGCAGCAATTACACCTGCCTGTTGCTGAGCCATGGTCGAAGCCATACCGAGCTTTAAACCCTGTTGCTGGCGTCCTGAAGCAGCGGTATTCAATGAACCCTGAGCATACAGGTCCTCTGCACTCTGCAACCCTGTCATGGCACCAAGGGCACCCGACGCCCCCGACTGCTGTTCTGTAGCCATGCTTCGCAGCATATGACCACCTGCCCCCGGGTTCATGCCAGAAGCTACCACTGCGCTCGATGGTGTGTTCATCCTGGCGGCGTTAACCGACTTGTCTTTTGAACCCTGCTTGAAAACATCGGAGCGGTAACGGTTAACATCCGCCATCTGCTGGTATTCCAGCGGCACGTAGAGCTCGTTGTAATGCGCCAGCTGACGGTCAGCCATTTCTACCAGCTGCTTCTCATAAACGCTTTCTTCTGCGTAATCGTTACCACCACACATAGACCTGCCCCAACACACTTGTTCCAGATGATGAATATGGCATCCTGATAAACGGCCACAGACAAACAATAGCCTCAGCAAGGGACGCAACATGAGTGAAGAAGAAGTCACCAGACTGTCGAAAGAAGAGATCGACGCTTACGAGCAGGACGCTATCGACAGGATCAACAAGGCACCGCAATGGCCTGACACCATCCTGCCAGAGCTGAAAGAGAATGAAATATTCCACTGTTGTTACTGCGGGAATGACGAAGTGAAGCCGGTTCATTACCGGATGGATTACTACAAGTACACCAGCAAGGACGGGGAAGTACTGCCAAGGCGCAGCATCATGGACTGGAAATCAGACTGTTGCGGGTATGACTTCATCACCTGGGATACTGTGAAAAAGCAGGAAATGCCTTGGCCCAGTGACAAGCTGCATGATGAACTCAGGGACGGGCTTATTGTTCACACCACACAGGAACCGGTTGCACTGGAAGACTAAAAAACAAACCAGTAATACTTAATAGTTATAACTAAGTACGCAATCATCCCTGAAAACCGTCATCACCATAAAAATGATGTTTTTAATGGTCTTCGTGGCTATTTTGTATTGATGAACAGGATTCTTTCAGTGGGGATTGAGAGCTGGAAGCCTGGGAATATTCGATCAGGAGGTAAGATAGGTAATCAACTGATACCGAAGTTAAAGAAAGGATAGCGGGCTACAATATTGAAAAAGTAAGGGCATGGCAGGTTGATACTACCATGTCCTTTTTTATATCCAGATAACTGCCAACAAAAACAGATCCCAGATATGAATCAGTATATTCCACTTGAGCGCTTTGTTCTCAAAAGGGCTGGTATTGATCCAGACACCTGTAATGGTTCTTTGGACGAGGTTAAACAAAAAGACACTGAGGAATTTATAAAGGCAAAGAGATACCTGGAAGAGCTGTCAGGCAAATATTACAAGGGCAATGATGACGACGAGCGCATTATTAGCGGTGATGATTTCGGCCTGCTTATCCATCGGGAATACGCCAAGATATGGCAACCGGAAAGCGATGACATACCGACTAGTAAGGAAAAAACAAGTAATCCAAAACCGGCACCATCCGAGTTAAACATGCTTGGTTTGTTTCTTGAAGAGATGACAACTGAAGGCGAAGTAAAGATTACTGACAGTCAAGGAAATATGATTCCGGCTTCTGATATCACTCAAACCGACATCGTTAATAACATTCACCGACTGGCCACAAAACACAATCAAACCCTTAAGGGACTGTCAGATAAAACCCTAAAACGCGGAATTAAAAAAGCACTGGATTCACTCGACAAGCATTATGACGAACCATCCGAATTAACATCGTCCCACCAAAAAAAACGAAATCTCAGATGAGATGATCTTCTAGAAATAGCATTCTTCAATACACGGCTGTGTATCAGTAATTAGGTGTACAGCCATGATTAATGAATTAACTAAAGATACTGCCACCCTGTTCCTATCCAGAAACCAGGTCAGGGCACGTTATGGGATTGGACACACAACACTGTATGACTGGGTTGAGCGATATGGATTTCCAGCTGGATATCGGATGGGACCAAGACTGACACGCTGGAAAATCTCTGAACTGGAAGCATGGGAAGCGAAACAAAAAGAGGGTGTGGCATGAAACCGATAACCCACCCGCAGAGCAGGCAGGAAACCGAAAAACACCCACACCAGATTTTAGCTGAAAACCCTCTGAAACCGTTAGTTTTCGGGCAGGGTGGCCGGTTATGAGCAATAGAATCCAGCATGAGCTAACGCCGGCACAAGTTGCTGACATGCTCGATTACCTGAATCCGGATTGTGACCACGACGAATGGAAAACCATTGGCATGGCCGTACACGCCTGGAACAGTGGTCACATTGGTAAAGACCTCTGGCAGCAGTGGTCCATGGGTGGTGAGAAGTTTAATAGCAATGCGAAAAAGGCTATTGACTCGTCATGGAAAGGTTTTTGCACCGGTAGAGGTATTGGTATTGGGACTCTGGTAAAAACTGCCATGGATGCGGGTTATCGGTTCTCAAAAGGGGAAGTTCACAATGAGTCCTGCCCACTCAGTCTCGCAAAGGAAAAAGCAGAACAACAGAAACAAGGTAGGCCGCTTCGCGGCGACTTTTAGCCCGTGCATAATGGAGGGCTTTCAG
>OODV01000373.1 GCA_900299555.1 uncultured Endozoicomonas sp. | reverse complement strand
AAGATTTGGACTTCGTTAAAAACACCATTCGAGACTATGCCCTTAATGATTCGCCTGACGAAAAAGGCGCGCAGGATAAAAGGTGCGATGCCTTCCGTATTGATTTTGAGAAAGGCGGCGCTACGGCCTACCTCGTTAAATACCTGACTAAAAACATTGCCGGGTGTGAGGGCATGGAGAAGGAACTGGATTTAGAGACGGAAGGGCAACAGGAAATGTATGTCACGGAAACGCAAGCCCGTGTAGAGGCGTGGGCGGCCTGTTGGGGAATCCGTCAATTCCAGTTTTTCGGGTGTCCCCCGGTAACGGTGTGGCGTGAGTTGCGGCGCGCCGGTTTCAAGAATCCAGCCATTAAAGAAAGTCTGGCCGGGGATATGTCCCCGGAAGATAAAAAGCAATTTGAAGAGATCCGGGCGGCGGCGGTGGCCTCTGACTGGAAAGGGTTTGTGATGTTGATGGGTGGCCCGGCGCTGCCTCGCAGTCAATACCCGTTGCAAAGCTGGCGGGAACCCAACAAAGAAATCAACGGCTATTACGAATTGGCGGACAAGTTGAAAGGGGTGGTTCTTTCCGGGGTGGAAACCTTGAAACACGTTTTAACGAAGTTTATGGAATGGACAATAAGCCCGGTGAAAAAACGGGCAAAGGATTTTGAGCAGGTGCGCGAGCGCGTGACGTGGTTCGGGCAACGGGCGCAGGCTCGGGAAAGCAAGCGCGCCAACTATGAAAACTGGTGGCTTGTAAACAGTCAGGCGCAGCCTGACGCACTCAGAAACGCGGGAACCGCGTTTCCTTGGACTCGTGTAAATAACTGTACGGGGTCGATTCAGGCCGGGGCAGGGTAGGGGGAACCATGGCGGATTTTTCATTGGATGAAATGGTAAGGATTGCAAAAGAGACCGAAACGGACGTGAAAATAGCAAAACTCAACCCGCTGATACCGAGCGATTACAAACGCCGTTTGCTGCGTGCATCAGAACTATTAACTCTATTGGTCAACAAAGAGGTGGCAGGGAATGCCAAAAGTGAATAATCCAAAACTGGGTACCATCGCCTGTGACCTTTGCGGGAATCCAGCCAGCGTGAAGCAGAATGCCAAGCAGTACCTGTATGTCGGTTGTCAGGATTGCGGGGTGGATATGCGCAAGGGGGCAAGACTGCAAACCCGACTCTATAGGGAATCACAATGGTTAGACGGTGTGACGCCAAAACTGCCCCCCAACCTGATCATGGATGAAGAAAATCCTAGGGATAGCGCTAGGGATAACCCTAGGGATGACTCTAGGGAAAACCCTATAGGTTCGCCTAGGGAAGTCACTCAGAAAAAAGGCGGGCTGGCCATTCTTGCCGGCGTCGTTGCACTGATCCTATTACCGTTAAAAGGGGGCATGTAATGAGTCAGGAGACGTTAGACAATCTGGACATTCTCGACAGCATCGAAGCGAAAGAAAGCGCCGAGTTGCTTCAGGCCGTGGAAGCCGAAACCCAGCAGGAACAGCAAAGCGAGGCGGCCGACATGGCCGCCCAACAGGGGGCGGCATTTGCCGTGGGCATGGTTGAATCGCTGGTGAAACTGAAATGGTCATTCGTGAATATCGATGGTGGCACCAAACAGGCCATTACCGAAAAAGCGGTGCCGGTCTTTCGAAAGTACGGGGGTGATCTTCCATCATGGCTGCAACCCTATAGGGAAGAGATCGAATTAGGAGTGGTGTTCGCTGTGGCCGGTTTCGGTGTTTACAGTCAGGTCAAAGCCAAGGAAGCCGAGGAACAACAGGAAAAGAACAATGACTCTGAAGCCGATCAACCCGAATACCCAGCATAAGAACGAGCACACGCTCTATCTGGGCGGCTCCGGTGCCGGTAAATCTCAGGCGGTGATCAGCAATCCCGCCATTCCCAAAAAGGGGCGCATTATCCTCTGGGATGCTTCTGGTGATCATGCCGGGATTCATACCGAGGATAAGCGGGAGTTTCTCAAGCTGTTAAAAGCAGGCATCAAGCGTGGCTCGTTTCGAGTCGCCTACGCAGGCTCCACCGTGGAGGATTACGAGTGGTTCTGCGGTGTGGTCTGGGCGGTGCTGGATGGCAACCATAAAACCCACGTTATCGCCGAAGAGCTGAGTCAAGTCTGCAAGCATGCTGGCAAAGCCTCCAACAATGCCGCCGTACTGTTGAATCAGGGCAGGAAATACGGGCTGGTCTTTCATGGGGTCAGCCAGAAGCCCCAAGAAATTAGCAAGACTTACTTTGACCAGTGCGAGCGCAAATACATTGGGGTATTCAGGGGCAAGAATGCGGCGCTCATGGCGGATTACCTAGCCAGCGACTTAACCGGCGCGGATATATCAGCCCTGAAGCCGTTGCAGTTCTATTACGATGACGGGCAAGCGACCAGTCAGCCCGTGCTGAAAAAACTAAAATACAAAATCCCTAAAGGGGTGAAATGGGTAGGATGACCCGTATTTAATGTAAGCAATGTGTAACGAACCCCTAGGGTTTCCTAGGGATGGCCATTTGACAGAACCCTAGACCCTCCGTGTTAAACCTTCTCCATGTGACATCAAAAAAAGCAACACCAAAAAACCACAGGGAGAAAACCCACATGTTCAGCAAACTCACTGATCTTAAATTCGTCGGCTCTGTAGCCGTTGTTGCGCTGGTAACCATTTACCTGAACAACAAAAGCGCCGCTGTTAAAAAAATCACCGGCTCTAACTAAGAGGGGACTCGACCATGTCTTTTGTTCGTCCCCTGCGTCTGCCTAATGTTTCTAACGTGGGCAGCGGCCAGACCGCTACCATTGGTATGCCGGTCGGCAATCACACCTATGAGAGTGTGAACCTGAAACTCACCGACATCGCTAAGGACAAAGTCACCAACATTGACGTACTGGCCAACGGTAAACCGATCCAGTCTTACAAGTCGGTGGCCGATCTGGAAGCGATCAGTCAGTTCTACGGCTACCACATCAGCACCAGTGAAGTGGAAATTCCGTTTTACCGGGAGCATTTCACCAATTCCGGCCAAGCCAGAATGTTCAACTTCGGGGTGAATGACGTATCCACCGCGGAAGTGCGTTTTGACATTGGTACGGTGACTGGATCACCCGCCGTTCATGCCATGGCACCCCGTTATAGTCATGTAGGTGCTCAAGCGGATAAGGCCAACAGTCTCGGTGCGATCACCAAGATTCGTAACTTTGTCCACGCCACCAGTGTGGCCGGTCGCTTCGAAATCTCCGATCTGCCCCGTGAAGCCTTTCTTCAGGCATTGCACCTGAAAAGCGACAAGATCACCGAGGTACGTTTGGAGATCGACGGTCAAGTCGTTTGGGAAATGACCAAGGATCGGATGACGGAGTTCCTTAAGCGCAAAGGCCGTACGCCACAAACCGGTTGGTATCACCTCGACTGGATGACCACTAATGAGATCGGTAACCAGCTCTCCTTGGAAGGAAAGCGGGATTTCCGTCTGATCATTGAGATGAGCGCCGCTGACTCCGTGATTCTCTATCCAGAGTACTGGAGTGGCTTCGGAGGGATTTAACATGGCTGATTTTCTGGATATTGGCCTGTCGGACATTCTCGGCGCGTATGTCAGCGTCGAGTCCGAGAAGGCGCAGAACAGTCTGGATTCCTTTAAGCAGGGACAGGCACAGGCGGCCGTCATGCTCGACGCCGAAAAGGTCAGTCAAACCACCGAAACCGATGATGTGTTAGACGACATTCGCGCTCCGTCGATGCTGGCGGGTATTGATCGTCGGTTGCTGTACGTTGGTGGCGGGCTGTTGCTGTTGGGCATCGGCTATGCGGTCTTGAAGAAATAGGCAGGGGGGGCAGGGTATGTTCGGCAGTCTGACCACCGGGGATATCCCCGGCAATGTGGGTAATGCGGGTCCCAGTCAGGCGGGTGGCTCTGCCTCCGCCAGTAACGCACTGGCGGGCATCAACTTCGGCGGCATGAAGACCGAGGACTACCTGTTGATCGGGGTATTGGCCTTGGTGGGGTTGGTGATATGGAAAAAAGGCTGACCTTTAAACGATTGGCACGGCTCACCGGGGCAGCAAGAAGGGCGTTGGCTGAGGTTATGGGCGACCATGACTTTGCCGACGAAATTCGCCGGGGTGTGGCCGAGTGCTGGCAGGTCGATCCCGCTCGCCTGTTTCTGATTACCCGTATTGAAAAAAAAGAGCTGGTCGTCTGTTGTGCGGCGGGTAAAAGCCTGATCGACGCCTGCGTCTATCTGCTGGCTGCGGCCAAACAGCAGGGCTTGCACAGCATTCGCTTTCATACCGAGAAACCGGCCTTTGTTCGACTGATTACAAGATACTTTCCCTTTGAGCTTATTGAGATCAGGAAGGGTGGAGAAAGGGTCTTAAGGATGGTGATTCATGGGCGGTAGTTCTTCCAGCAGTAGCAGAAACACGACCAATAACACCAATTCAAGTATTGGTGTGGATGGCAATAACGAGGGGTTACTGCTCTCCAACGTCAGCGGCTCCACCATTGAGGTGACCGATCAGGGGGCAATAGAAGCGGCCTTTGGTCTGGCCGGGGAAACGCTTGAGCTGATCAACCAAAACCAGAGTGAAAGCTATCAGGCCATTGAGGACAATCTGGCGCAGTCTCTGGCCTTTGTGGAAACCCAGAACCTGCCGGACAACGGCCAGAGTGAGCGGCTGATCAAGCCCATCGTGTACGGTTCGGCCATGGTGGCGCTGGCTTATTTAGCACTGAGGAGATAAAGGAATGATCCAGCAGGGCTTTAACATTTCATCGCTCAACGTCCGGGTGAAACCCGGCGAAGAGGAGAACCTGAAAATCTCGGCGCGGCTGGTCTACGTCCAGTCTGCCAACATGGGCTTTCGCATTGCCACCGATGCCGGTTCCCGCTCGGACATGATTGCCGGGCGCAAGCTGCAACTGGGGGATTCCACTGCCAACTTGCGAGTCATCAATACTGGTACTGGCGATCTGGTGGCAACACTGGTCTACGGCTGGGGTGATATTGAAGATTCCGCTGTTACTGGTGAGATTGCCATCAAAAACGCCAGTTCATTGAATCCCATGGCGCCGGTCGGTTTAACGGACAGTCAGACCTACACGATCTCAGCGAATAACGCCCGGCAGAAACTCACCTTGTACGCAGACCCCGCCAATACCGGCAAAATCTGGCTGGCCGGTGCCAAAAACCTTGGTCTGCCACTGATGGGCGGACACGCCCACGACATCACTGAATTCTCTGGGGCGGTGCAACTGTGCGGCGACGGGACAGGGACGCAGACCGTGTATCTGATGGAGGTCAACGAATGAGACTGATTGACCCATTGCAGACCAGCCTGAACGGGCGCCCGTTTCTGGACTATGCCTTGCTGGATTACGGGATCGTGACCAGCAATAGCCGTTATGTACAGGCCAATCCCTTTGGTGCGGGTGCGGTGGTGCTGTGTGTCTGTGAGGTACAGACCGCTGAAGGCTGGATGGAATCAAAATGGCGGGATGTGTACGCCAGTGGCAGTAGTTACTTTGGCGCATTGGCTTCAGCAACCACGGAGGGCATCGTTGTGAGAACCGGCTGGCAGGGAGTCATCGCCGGGGGTGGGGAATTAACCGGCAGTGCCTTTACAACGTCGACGACATTGACCAGTGCGTCTTGTCGGGTGCACGTCTGGAGGGTGGGCGCATGAACATATATGCCAAGGTGGGCGACTCCTTCCAGCAGATCGGCGGTGAGTGTCCCGATGATCACATCGAAATGAAGATCCCAAGGCCAGGTGAGTTCTATAAAGCAACCCCTACCGGTGACTGGGAAAAAGACACCGTCGCCGAATTCAAGGCCAGCCGTCCTGAAGCGGTCAATAACATCAAAGTTACTGTTGACGGCCTGAGTTTCGACGGTGACGAAGTAAGCCAGACAAGAATGGCCAGAGCCATTACCGCCAGCAGCAGCGATACGGAAACCACGCTCTGGGTACTGGCGGACGATCGACGGGTGACGGTCACGGTCAGTCAACTGAAACAGGCACTGAAGGCCGCCGGACAGGAACATACACGGCTATGGATACCGGCGCAAAACTAACGCTACTGGCACTGGTGGCAGGAGGCTTCCTGATGTTCAGCAACAAAACCGCACGATTAGCGGATCAGCCAAGAGGCATCCGCAACCACAACCCCGGCAACATCCGACACGGGGACAACTGGCAGGGCATGGCGGATAACCAGCGTGACCCGTCGTTTATTACCTTTATCCAGCCAGAGTACGGCATCCGGGCGATGGCCAGAATCCTGAAAAGCTACAAGCGCCGGGGCGTGGATACCGTGGCGGAGATCATCGCTACCTGGGCACCACCGATTGAGAACGACACGCACGCCTACATCAATCATGTGGCGCATAAGCTCGGCGTCCATCCGGACACACCGGTAGAAGAGCGGAACTATCCCAAGCTCATCGCCGCCATTATTCACCATGAGAACGGGGTACAGCCTTACAATTATTCCGTGATCAGTGCCGGGGTAGCGATGGCATGAGCGTTCTGAATGACAAACAGTTTTTTATTGTCCTGGGCATTGGGGCGCTCGGTGCCTACGTCCTGTACAAAGGCGCAAAACAAACAGCGGCCGCCATCAATCCCGTGGATGAGAACAACATCTTTAATCAGGGTGCCATCGGTCTGGGGGAGGCCATTACCGGCAACCCCAAGGCGACACAAAACCTGTTTAACCACATCTACGGCGGGTTAGACCTGATCAACCCATGGGCGCCTGAGTATCGAAAACAGTATGCGAGGCAGGTATGGGGGCTACAGTGATTGCCAGTTTACTGGGCGGTGCCCTGTCGTGGTGGCGGGAGCGCTCACAGCATAAGGCGAAACTCAAGGAGATCGACCAGCAGGCGCAGATTAACCAGCGACAGGCAAGGGCAGAAGCGGCGGGCAAGCTGGATCACCAAAGCCGGGACAATATTACATGGGAAGACGGCTATTTGATCCTGCTGTTTACCCTGCCCCTGCTCTTACTGTTCTTTGCCCCGCTACTGACACTGATCTGGCCAGAAGCACAGCAGATCACCCAAGCGGTGATGGCAGGTTTTGAAGCCCTCAAAGCAACGCCCGTTGCTTATCAGGGGGCGATTGGATTGATCTTTGTCTACGTGTTCGGCTTCCGTCGTCTGCTGCATCGGGTACTGGATAACTGGGCAGGGTTGAAAACACTGGGAAAATAACACGGGTGAATTATGGAGCAGGTAAAAAACCAAGGCCCGATGTACGTACTGATGATTCTGTTACTGGGGGGTAGTGGGCTGAATCTGAACAAAAGCGAAGGGATCAGTCAGCAGCTTAGAGAGCTGGATACAGAAGTGGGCATCATCAGTGAATGGAAGGCGGTAGCGGAGTACCGTATTGATAAACTGGAGCAACGGGAGGACTGACCATGGCTCGCAAAAGCGTCTCGAAAAAGACCGGTACCAAGGGCAAGGGAAAACTGAAAAAAGGCTTTAAATACATCAAGGGAGGGCGGATAGTTAAAGCCAAAACAAAAAATAATCCCTAAGCCTGTGTTCGCGCAGGCTTTTTTATTACTTCTGTTTCTTTTAGTGACACCTGCAAGTAACCATTACTCATATATAAAGCGTTTGTAAATCACCCAGTTAGGCGCAATCCCTTGGTACGACTGAAAAAAACCAAAGTTGGCACGCAAAGTGGTTATGTACAGGTGCAAGGATGCAAAAGGACACACCGGCCAAGGATGGCCACCCAAGGAAGGGATAATAACAATAGGGACACCGGCTACGGATAGCCTCAGGGAACTAAGAATAACAACAGGGACAAAGGCTAAGGACAGCCTGAAGGAAATAATAACAATAATAATAAACGCAGCAGGCCAAGGGTCGGCCTACCACGGAAGAAAAATAATAATAAGGAAAGGAGCTGCTGGCTAAGGATAGCCTTTCCAGATAATAACAACAATAAGGATTCATGGTCCCGCTAGTCGGGGCTTTTTTTATGATTGATTTTTTATATAGAGCCCGTATTCAACAAGAACACGGGCTTTGATTTATTTCACCAGTCGTAAGGTGGGTTTCGCACGGACTGGCCTGTCCTTAGATTCCTGCTGATGCTTTTCTATGGTTGTCCTGTAGATATCCAACATACGGCGTAAACGCTGGTTTTCTGCCCAATAGTGGCCGCGCTCCTGGATCTCAGCAAAGCTGTGACTGTGTCCTACGGTATCAATCATCTTGCCGTCGTCCATAATTCTGAATCCTTCAAAGGCTTCCCAAGGCAATACACCGGCTACGTAAATAGCGAGTAGCTGGGCAGCGGCCTTATCGGTAATGGTTTTATTATCGAGCCATTGCTTGATGATGCGTTCCTCCCGGTCACACCATATAGCGGCTTGTTTCAGTGAGCAAGTGCCAGTCTGTAGACCGTATCGGGTGGTGACCATGATGCAGATCGGTTTTTCGTGGCAGGCGGTCTTTGAAATGGCGATGTCATGGTGGGAAATAACCGGCTTTTTATACTTTTTAGGCATAATAAAAACTCCATTGCCTTTATATGTGGTTATTAAAACCCTCGAAAAAGGGCGAAGCATACTGTTGGCAATCGAGTTTTTTTTGCAATTCAGCGCTTAAAATGAGCGGTTTTCCATTAAAATTATCCACAGAGTTATGCACAGAAACTGTGTCTGTTATTAACAATTCAATAGTTGTAATGTTGTTCGAAATATCGGCTTTGGTCGGGTCAGAACTGATGAATAGAAATAGAGAAAAACTATCAATAATTCATGTCAAATCAATTATAGTATAACTTCGCATAATATATATTATGTTAAATAGTATGCATCTTGCATGAATATCCGTTCATTCAGAATACATCCTCCCCAATCTAGTCTAGCCCGACACCACCGAAAATCGCTGAAAGCCTCTATATTAAAGGCGTGAACGCCGCCGGATAATTCCGGCATGAATAAGTCAGCTAACGCTTTTTATTCATAAATGCCGACCCGTTCCAGCACCAAGGCCACTCGCCCATAGTCGGGGCTGTCCACGACAATGGAGAACACGCCCGCGCCGTAATGTATGGTGGTCTGATTGATAATGGCATTGATAAACCGCTGCGAATCCGGGCTACTGCCACCACCCGAACCACCGCCACCGAGCAAGCGCGCGAGGGTTTCCGGCTTTAACCATTGTTCCACCAGTTCACCCGCCGCCCCTTGCAGAAACGCACCCTACGCGCCGCCGTGATTCCCGGCTAACTGTTCCGTCAGGCTTGCCCGCACCCGGTCAAAATCAATGTACCGCCGTAACTGGTGACTGTCGTTTTCCTGCGCGCTGGAATAGATCACCCACAACGACCACCACGGCCACACCAGAAACCCCGCCAGACTGGCAATGATGCCCCAGGCTATTGACTTGCTGTTCATGGTTGCCGCCCGGTCAACTGGTTAAACCAGTTATTAGGGTTGCTGAAATCAAAGGTGGTAAAGAACAGATCAAAACCGTCCTGTAACGCGTCAGGGTTCCCGGTCATTTCCGCCGCGATCTGTTCCGCCGTGTCGTGTATCACGTTATCCGGGTTCATGGGGTTCACCGCGTTTGCGGCTTCCTCCACGGTTTGCACCGCCTTTCGGTAGAGGATGACCCCACCGACCACGGCCACCGCCCCCACGGCCAACAATTGCTTATCAGTAAATAGACTCATGCCATACTCACCCCGGTTTTTATGAGTTCATCCGAGTAAGGCTGTATGCCGTTTTCATGCTTGATCATTGCTTTCAACAGTGCCGGATAGTGAATATCCGTCACCGTTGCCCACGGTTTTAGCCCGGTTTGTTGGGCGACCGATTCTATATAACTGGCGGTGTCGTTTTCCGTCATCGGTGCCCACGTGGTGATAATGTCGCCTAATGTCACCACCCCGCGCCGCCGATAGCTTTTCAGCACCCGCACCGCCGCCCGGATACCGTAAACCGGGCTGATAAACTCCTCAAAATCCGGGTCAGTATCGAGCACCCGCTCGCCTTCCCACTGGTCATTACTCGTTTCATTTTCCCGAATGTTCAGCGGGTTATTGTTGCGAATCCCGCGCGGCAGATTCAGATACTTATTCATCATCCAGAGCCCCCCAACGGCCACCAGTAACCAGACGGCCCTATTCATATAGGCATTTCTACCCGCTCACCTACCACTGGGAAATACCCCCAGTCACCCGGCGCAATTTCACCGGACACCATCGCAGGCAACGCCAACAAAAAAGTTCCCTGAATAACTGGCCGATAGAGTTCCATCTCTGAACGCCCCGACACGGTTAAACATACCCGGTTCCATTGACCCGGCACTGCGGATTGAGAAACCTCTACTACTGTTGACAATCCATCATCTATCCGCCGCCTAACTTCCACCGTGACATTATCCACCAACGGAAACACAAACGCGCCAAAGGTCAGCACCTTAGCGGGTATAAAGTTATTTCGTCCACGGTATGCCAAACGCCCCGCCTCGGCTGCCGTAGCGCCATACACCTTTACAATTTCAAAATTCAGATGCCCCTCATTTGAAATCGAATACACCAACTCATCCGTATGCGCTAACGTACCGCCGAAAAAAGAATCCTGCGAACGGTCGTAACGCTCTACCGTTGTCGGAGTCGATGGCGATTCTTGCTTCCACCGTCCCCGCGATAAATCCTGATCACTGGTATATCTAACCGGAGCACCGCCCCCGGCATTGTCCCTTAATAGCTCGATACTGTTCTGATGCGAGGCTTTACCAATTTCAATCAACATTGTTTTTTTCGTCCCTAATCCAGAATTTCAATACAGGCTACGGTCGCGCCATCCGTTCCGCTAAAGGTAACTGCACCCTTAACGGGGAGTTCAATCTCGCGAGCACTGGACAGCACCACAGCCCCGATTCTGACTTCCTGAGCCCCCACCGCACGAACCAGCACCGAGCGCCGCGCCGGATTGGCGGCCAGTACCGCCGAGCCCGCCGCAATGGTCAACACCTGCCCCGCGACACCCGCCGCCGCTGGCTGATTCACCGTAACCGGGTTGGTGATTCCGGCTACCGTTACCGGGTCAGCGATAGCGGAAACCGTCACCGGGTTCGTGATACTGCCCACCGTTACGGGCTGCTGAATACCGGACACCGCCACCGGAGCCGCAATAGACGACACCCCAACCGGGTTAGCGATACCGCCAACCGTTACCGGCTGCTGAATACTGGACACGGCTACCGGAGCCGCAATAGACGACACCTCTACAGCCTGTTTAATGGCCGTTACCTGCACCTCTGCCACGTCCGGCCTTTTGGTAAATGAACCATACCCACACCGCGCCTGAACGGGATTCTCGGCACCGTGTAGATTGATGATCTCTACCCCGGTGAAACCTTCCTCTACCCTTGCCTGCTCGCCTGCAAACAGTTCAACGGTTCGCCCCTGCGGTAAAAATTTTACTTCCAGCGCGCCGACTGCCGAGTCAATGTAAATAAACTGGCCCTCTTCGCTGTAGGAGCGCCGCCCCCAGGCTTTCAGCTTGTCATTAATCATTATTTAGACCCCTGATAGGCGATCACCGCGCCAATAACGGCAATACTGGCCATGGTGGCATACACGACTTTTGTCATATTCCCGGCTATGTCGGTTTGTCCCGCCGTTTGGACGGACTTGGCTAAATTGGTCAGGGCTTCTAATTGCCGGTTGTTGGCATCGGCGCTTTTGGCCGCCGTGTCCTGCACCGTGTCCAATGACTGCTGAATAATGGCATTACCAAAATTCATTGCCCCCGCTGCCGTGGATTCCATACTGTTAATGGCTTCGGTGGAGACTTGCCCGTTAATTTCCAAGGCTTCAGAGGCGACCTTTCCCGCCGCTTCGATCGCGCCATGGTCAGTCTGTTGAAAAATCACTTCGGAGTTTTCAACCCCGGCCAGCATTAAGCCGTGATTATCCCCGTCTAACGCTATGCTGCTGCTTTTGTTGGTTGTGTTACTGCTGCTTGAGCTGCTGCTTTTTGAACTACCGCCCATTATTTCACCCTTACCCGGTAGACCCGTTCGCCCGGTCGTATTTCCTCAACACTGGCACCATAGCCGCCCCGGTTGACCAACCGCGCCAGCCCGCGCCGCCCAGTATGAAATCGGATAGACGACAACCCCCGCAGAGAGGCCGCCCGGTAGAGCACCGCGCACACCGGCAACAAATCACGCCCCGCCAGACAACACACCACCAGTTCAGACCCTTCTACGCGGGTAATCATCCACGCCGCGCCGCCATTGATCCGCCAGAGTTCCGCGATACCCTGCTGAATTTCCCCGCCGAAATCATGCCCACCCATCACCGGAGCCAACGCCCGGAGCGCCGCCCCGGTCAGGCTGTTTTGCCGGTCAATGATCAAGCCTTTTTCCATGCCAGCACCAACACCAAGGCCACGACACCGATCGCCGCGATGGTTTCCAGATCCAGACCGCCCCCGGCTTTCACGTTGGCACCCTGAAACCCGGATGACGTACTTTGATGGTTGCCACTGGTAGCCGGGCCAGACGCGCCACCCTGCAAACCCCCGCCACCGGTTAAACTGGTCATTGCCCCTAACATGGTTACTTCCTCACCAAGAGCACGACCACCGCCGCCAGTGCCAACGCCCCGCCCACCATCACGGCAGGCGACAGACTGAAACCCGGCACCGCTACCGGCTGAACTGGCTGTGTCAGGTTTGCGCCGTTGCTGTCCTGCGCCTGGTTGACGTGTGGCAGGCTTCCCGGCGCGTAATCCGGGCTAATGCTCTCGGCCACGGAGTCCAGCCCCGCGCCGAGAATGTTATTGATTCCATCGCCCAAGGTTTGGCCGAGGGATTCCCACAAATCGGGCTTGTCAGACATAAGACACCCCCCGTTTATGCGGCTTCGACGGATTCAACCAGCAGTTCAATATTGCCACCGCTGGCACTGTCAACCCGCAGCTCGAGGGTATTACCGGCTGTCTGGAAAAGATCAGCCAACACAAAACCCGTCGCAATAGGATCAAAGTGATAGATGCCGGTTTGTGGCGCCCGCTCGTACCGCTTCAATAGAAAATCATTGAGCGCCTTGGTTGCGTCGAACACTTCCAGCCGGTCGCGGAAAATACGCAACTTTGAAATATCCCCGCCCTGAAAATGGATGCGGCGGATACGTGGCCCCTGTGGCAGTGAACGAAAGGTGTTTTCACCCCGGTTAGCACTGTTCATGGTGAATGTCTGGATACGTGGCACCACCAGACGCTGGCGGGTGATCATCTGGCCATTGGCACCGGCAGCCAGTACCGAAGAGGTCAGCACGTGACCATCAAGCACCGGTTCCGCCGCGCCGCCCTGTGGCTGTTCAGGCAGATAGATACGCAACACCAGATTATCGGTTGGTTTGGTGACAAGCCCGGTAAACGCCCGCCCGTCCAGCGTTCTGCCGGTCACGTCATAAATGGAGTCACCATTAAGAACGACTTCCACCTTACGGATCAGGGCGACATCAAAGTTACACTGAACAATGAGTTCTTCATAAACCGGGCCCGGTTCCAGCGCGATCATGGCGCGCCCGTTCCAGTTCACGCCCTCAAAGGAGCCCATGTAATGCGGAGTATTACGCATGATAAGGGCTCCTTAGTTGCCGTTTACGATCTGCTTGGCTTTGCTGTTGCGGTTTACAATCGCCATTGTTGCAGCGGCCACGATGGCAACGCCGATAATGAATGCCGGGTCTTTCAGATTGTCAAACATGTGTTAGCTTCTCCCGCTGATAAATCAACACAATGTGGTTACACAGTGAGAGGAATTTCTAACATATTGGCTCTAGAGGGCTGTCAAGACGTGATCCCTAGAAAACCCTAGAAATTCTTTACAGCTTGCTTACTTTTGGTCATAAAAAAAGCAACCTTAATGATCGATTGTTTTAGCTGAAAAATTTCAAATAAATTTTTGATCTTCGGGATACTTCCTTTTGTATTAATGTCTAAGAGACGAGAACTTAACACTTAAGGATCATCATGATTAACTGTTTTTCCCCTGTTTCAGCGGCTCAAACTCAAACAATCACTAGTACTAGTAAAGTAAAGTGCCAATGCCTCACAAAATACAGGGCAGTTTGCAGGTAGAAATATTAAAGAAATGATTAAAACAGGCGTTTCAATCACAACAGGACTTATGGCTTCAGCAGCTGCATTTGGAGCAATGGCTGATTCAGTTGATGACTTTATGAGAGCTGAACACAAGCATACACCAAGTCTTGCTGCAGGTGCTGCATTTGGCTTGAGTGCATCATTCTTTTCAGTATGGATTGCAACCCATGCAGCGTTAGACCAGTTAGACAAATGCATAAGCAATAGATCCTGTAATGCAGTGACCGAACAGCCTCAAGCAACCTCGCCTAATGAAGAAACATCTGTTTTAATGGAGCCAATTGCACGAAATATAGAAAGTTAATTGGAGTTTAATTTGAAGGGGTAGTAATGCGGGGTTGATAAAAAACCACATTACTACCCCTACTCAGAATTATTAAAACACTTATCTCCACATCACTTTTTATATTATGGTTTGTTTGAACCTTTCGCCAAGGCCAATCATACCCACTTAATCCCCGCAGGCTTTTTGTATTTCAGCTTTTTCAATACTGGCTGACTGGTTGCTTTTCCGTCATGGTAATAAAACTGTAACTCTTCCAACGCCGCTATATCCGCCGCCTTTAGATCGGTCGCCAGATACCGCGCCATTTTTTCCGCATTATCACCCCTGAAAACCCCAATGTATTTACGCTCGCACTGGTCAAAGTAGGTTTTGCTGATTTCTTGGGGCTTCTGACTGACACCATGAAAAACTAACCCGTATTTTCTGCCCTGATTTAGCAACACCGCCGCGTTTTTCGTTGCCTTGCCTGCGTGCTTACACACTGCGCTTAGTTCTTCTGCTATCACGTGGGTTTTATAGTCCCCATCCAGCACCGCCCACACCACACCACAGAACCACTCGTAATCCTCAACTGTTGAACCGGCATAGGCCACGCGGAAAGAACCGCGCTTAATGCCTGCTTTCAACAGCTTGATAAACTCGCGCCGGTTTTCCGTATGGATTCCGGCATGATCGCCGGAGGCATCCCACAAGATAACGCGGCCTTTCTTGGGAATGGCGGTATTGCTTATGACCGCCTGAGATTTACCCGCGCCTGAGCCGCCCAAATAAAGCGTATGCTCGTTTTTATGCTGCGTGTTTGGATTGACCGGCTTCAGGTTCATTTTTTTCTTCGTCCTGCTCTGCTGCTTCGTGTGCGTTGACTTGCGAGTAAATACCGAAACCGGCCACGGCCACGACAATTCCTAACTCCACTTCCTCCCGCCACGGCTGCAACCATTCCGGCATAGAGTCACCTACACCCCACTTTTTAAAGACGGGTACCGCCTTTTCGGATACCTGCGCCTTTACCTCTGGCGCAATCTCAACATACGACCATTTGAGTTTAATGAGCGTTTCAACCATACCCACGGCAAACGCCGCACCCTGAGCCGCCGGCAGTTCTGCCGCCTCGCTTCCTGCTTCGTTCTGGTAGTCATCCTCTAACGCCTGCAACAGTTCCGCGCTCTCCTGCGCTTCCATGCTGTCCAGCGCGTCCAAATTGTCCAACGTCTGGTTAGTTTCTGTTTCCTGCTCGTTCATACCGCCCCCGGTTATCTGATAAAGAGAATGGCCGCACACACTGAGCATGCAAGACCAAACAGCCCTTGATAGTTAGAGCCCTGCTTAGGCTCCTGCTTTTGATCTTCCTTAGGTTCTTGCTTAGGTTCCTGCTTAGGGTTTCCGCCTGCTGGCTCCTGCGTTACTGCTGGCTTTTCTGGTTGATCAGTGATCAGATTAGGCGGCAGGTTTGGCGTAACACCGGCTAACCATTGTGTTTCCTTATACAAACGGGTCTGTAATAACGCCCCTTTTCGCATATCCACACCACAGGATGGACACCCCACATAGAAATAATTCTTTGCATTCTGCTTGACACTGGACACCCGCCCGCACAGATCACAGTCAATCTCACCCAATTTTGGATTTTTAGGCTTGGGTTTTACCGGGCTTTCCGGCTTATTGTTGTCGTCCATTTTCAGCAATCCCCCGCTTGACCAGTTCAGACACCACCGCCGACATTAAGACCGCTGTTTTCTTCGCGCTGGTTGGTAGTAATGGATTTTTCAGCGCCGCTTTTGCTTCTTTTTCGATGATTTCCACGGCTTCTAATAACTGATGATCTTTCATAATTTCCCCACCCTTTGAAGTATCCACGCTAAATAGTTTTTCCACGTCCAAGGCTGGTCTAACCAACGCTCATACGCCCTTACATGCGCGTCACACTTTGAACGTTCGAACCTTTCCGCCTCCACTGCCCGCTTTATTACTTTTTGCAAGCCCTCTATTTGCTGCTCACCCATCCCTGAAAAGGAATTCGAGTGACTTACACCCCCCATATTTCACCCCCTTACCCTGCACCGGGGACGATTGCCCCCGTACAGTTATTTACACGAGTCCAAGGAAACGCGGTTCCCGCGTTTCTGAGTGCGTCAGGCTGCGCCTGACTGTTTACAAGCCACCAGTTTTCATAGTTGGCGCGCTTGCTTTCCTGAGCCTGCGCCCGTTGCCCGAACCACGTCACACGCTCGCGCACCTGCTCAAAATCGTCTGCCCGTTTTTTCACCGGGCTTATTGTCCAATCCATAAACTTCGTTAAAACGTGTTTCAGGGTTTCCACCCCGGAGAGAACCACCCCTTTCAACTTGTCCGCCAATTCGTAATAGCCGTTGATTTCTTCGTTGGGTTCCCGCCAGCTTTGCAACGGGTATTGACTGCGAGGCAGCGCCGGGCCACCCATGAGCATGACGAATTCTTTCCAATCAGAGGCCACCGCCGCCGCCCGGATCTCTTCAAATTGCTTTTTATCTTCCGGGGACATATCCCCGGCCAGACTTTCTTTAATGGCTGGATTCTTGAAACCGGCGCGCCGCAACTCACGCCACACCGT
>OODV01000338.1 GCA_900299555.1 uncultured Endozoicomonas sp. | reverse complement strand
TGCTTTCGTTTCCTGAAAAGCCCGGACTTTCTGGTCTCTTCACTCTATCTGAAGAAACCGGAGCGCATTGAAGCGCTGTTGATGGTGATGACACTCTGCCTGATGGTCTATGCTGCTATCCAGCACAGAATAAGGTACGAACTGAAAAAGCGGAGTCGTGTGTTTCCAAACCAGAAAAAGAAGCCCTGCCAGAATCCAACAGCAAGATGGGTCTTCTTCTGCTTTCAGGGGATTAATGTATTAACGGTCAATAATCAGGAACAGCATGTGGTCGGTTTGAAGGAAAAGCAGTGGACGATCATCCAAATTTTAGGCATTTCTTACGAATCGGTTTATTCCTGATAGGGGTGGTGAAAGACAGTTATATGGTTGAGGAATTTAATCTAATTTCTATATTTTGTAGTATTAGCTAATGAAAACTATTGTCATGAATTAATTGTTAAGGTTGGAATGACTGTTCTAATTAATTAGGATGGCTGGATATAATTAATTCATGGTGCAGTGTTTGATAGTATATTACTCGTTTAATATGCGGCATGTTTATAGTTCTAGATGGAAATCCTCTTTTGTTTTGAATTGAAGGCCAGGCAGGCTATGACTGGCCTTCATCTTTAACAGCCAATAGCTGAACTAGAGCTATCTACCTGCGAATCAATACATCTCAGAGTGACAACATCATGCAGCTTCTGAACCTGTGCAATCAATAGGTGGGCTGGCCGAAGGCTGGAAACAGTCATTGACAGCTCAATCTTCTGGCCACAGTTGGAGGGCGTCATGCTCATGGTGTTCAGCGTAAATCCCCGGTGCCTGACAACTCTGAGTATCCGCTCTATAACGTCAGGTTGCTTATGGCACTGTAATTGTAATTGGAAGCTCATGAGCTTTTCTCCAGCATTTCATGGTTAGAGGCTCCCGGGGGAACCAGGGGCCATACGTTTTCCATAGCATCAATACGAACATGGAGTAGCCAAGGGCCTTCTATATCCAGCATCTCATCCAGTGCACAGGCCACTTCGTCACGATGAGTTATGACTTTTCCACCAATGCCAAAGGCATGGGCCAGAGTAATAAAGTCAGGGTTGTCTGAAAGATCAGTTTCACTGTAGCGGCCATCATAAAATAGCTCCTGCCACTGGCGAACCATGCCCAGCTTCTGGTTATCCAGCAGCACTATTTTTATAGGCAGCTGTCTTCTTTTTATGGTGTTGAGTTCCTGAATATTCATCATGAATGAGCCATCGCCGGACACCAGAACAACAGGGTCGTTAGGTCGTGCTAAAGCAGCACCAATAGCTGCAGGTAATCCAAAACCCATGGTGCCAAGACCACCGCTGGTTAAATGATTGCGGGTGTGATGAAACGTCATGTGCTGGGCCACCCACATCTGGTGCTGACCTACATCACAGCTGACGATAGCGTTATCGGGGAGTCGTTGGGATAACTGGTTTAACAGTAATGGCGCATAAATATCGTCGCCTGGTTTATTGTATTGCCACTGGTGTTCGGTTTTAAGCTGCTGGCAGTAATCAACCCATTGATTGTTATTCAGGGGGGTAGATAAACCCGCCAATACCCATTGCATAGGCTGATGAAAAGTAATGTCTGCTGGTCTGCGTTTGTTTATTTCTGCCGGATCAATATCGATATGGATGACTTTTGCATCAGGTGCAAAGGCTTCCAGCTTGCCAGTAACCCGGTCGTCAAAGCGAGCACCGGCAACAATTAATAAATCACACTCTTGTACTGCAGTGTTTGCTGCCCGGGTTCCATGCATGCCCAGCATGCCCAGATAGAATGGATTATCCGCGTTAACAGTACCCAGCCCTTTAAGCGTACAGACGCTGGGGATTCCGGTAATGTCCAGAAATTGTCGCAGTTCTTCTGTGGCATTGGCCATACCAACTCCACCACCAATGTAGGCGACAGGTCGCGATGATGATGTGATTAGCTCAAGTGCTTTATGGAGGTTATCACTTTCAACTTTTTCCGGGTGGAAGTTGTTTGCTACAAGGTCCAGGGGCGGATGACAGCTGGCTATAGCTTGTTGAATGTCTTTCGGAATATCAACAAGCACCGGGCCCGGGCGACCAGATCTGGCAAGCGTGAATGCATGATGAAGGGTTTGGCAAAGAGTTTCAGGTTCTGTGACCAGAAAACTGTGTTTGGTGCAGGCCATGGAAAGCCCAAGGATATCAATCTCTTGAAAGGCATCAGTGCCAATGGCGCCTGTGGGTACCTGTCCGGTAATGGCAACAATGGGTACAGAATCCATCATGGCATCCGCCAGGGCGGTAATCAGGTTTGTTGCGCCGGGGCCCGAGGTGGCTATGCAGACACCTGTGCGGTGGCTTGATCGAGCATAACCAATGGCAGAGAAGCCAGCTCCCTGCTCGTGGCGGCAGAGAAGGTGTTCGATGGGTGAATCAAAAAGAGCATCATACAACGGCATGATAGTGCCGCCGGGATAACCAAAAACGGTATCAACACCATGGTAGATCAGGGTTTGTACAATCGCTTCAGCGCCATTCATGTCGACTTACCCCCGACTGCCAGGTCCTATGGGTAATCGCTACAGATAGAATGACAGAGAGGGTAATGACACATAGAACGACTAGGTTGAACATGTTTATCTCCTTAATATCAGGTATAAAAAAACCCCCGGACCTTTCAGTGCGGGGGTTTTATGGATACTGTTTCTTCAATCCACAAAGCCACCCTCGGTGATAATAATCACCACGTTGAGAATGACTAGCTGGCGCAGGAATGAAGACATAATACGTTTTAAATGTTTAATCATTAATATTCAGGCTTTATAGCACAGCAATCTATATAGTGCCAATATGCGTAGCAGGCCAGACGATGATTAAAATGGCTGATTCACAAAAACACGGAAAAAAGTTTCCTCAGCGCCACTGGCAACTTCAGTTCTTACCGTGACACCTTCTACCCGAAAACGTATACCACCGCCAAAGCTGGTCTTCATATCCTGATGAAGTTCCTGAACATCGAAATCATCAGCAACCCTTCCAGCATCCACAAACAGTGTCCACTGCCACCAGGGAATATCATACATTGGGCCAATAATGGGTAGATCTTCCAATGGTTGCCACTTTGGCATCATACGGTACTCAAGGCTGTAGGAAACGGCAGATCGGCCATAAAAACGGTCGGAGCTGTACCCTCTCAGTTTATCCCAGCCACCCAGATTAATACCTGCAAATGAGGGCGCGCGTCGGAAGACCTCTTCACCATTAATGGTGGTTGTATCGTTCCATGTAGGGGTATCAGCAACCCAGGCATTTAATGCCAGTACCTGTTGATTCATCAGGTCATTGCTGCCCAGACTGAAGAATTTGCTGAATTCAAACTCAACCGTAGACCAGTCCGGACGATCTTCGCTGCCCCAGTCGTAAGTATACGTGAACGATGTTCTGCTCCCTCGGGTCGGCAAATGGCTGGAGTTACGGTTGTCATATTCCAGAGTCAGGCGGACACCGGCTGACTCATCGGCTTCATGCTCTGGCTGGAAATTATCAAGTTTCTGACTTTGGTAATAGGGTTGCAGTACCAGAGAGGTGATTCCGGTGGTCATCGGATCCCAGTGAGTTTTGCTGCTTTCATAGCCTCTGGATTTTTTTGCCATAGCAGCTAGAGCACCGTCCTTGCCATCACCAATTGGGAGGGTGTATTGGAAATGAACCTGATAGTGCTGCTCACGCCCACCAGTACGAACCGAGTTTTCTAAACTTGAGTCATTGCTCCCCGGTTTTTCATTGGGATAGCTTGGGTTGCCAGGTAAGAAATAATTGGTTTCAGCCAGGCTGGATTCAAGAACACTGAAGTCCATTTGTAGTTGGTCGAGGCCTGGCACCATGACATTATACAGTCCGAGATAGCCCATCTTGGTGCCATTGCTTGACCCAATCACCGTTCCGAAAAGTGTCATCTGAGGTTGTACCAGGCCTTTCACGACACCCGCTCCTCCAAGAGCCATTCCCCAGTCTTCAGAACTGAAAAGAAATGGAACACCGATGGCTTCCTGATAGAGCGACTCAGATTTTCTGTCAGTTGGGTCTTCAGCTAATGAATAGCTGCTGTTTAATAAGGCAAGTAACCCCAGAGTAAGTGTTTTTCTTGTTCCAATCATTCTGAAAATAAATTCCTGATATCCCTTGGGTATTCCTGGCAACAGTTGGACTTTATCTAATAGCCAAGTTTATTGGTTTGTTTGTCTTAAAAGTGTCATCAGCTACTTAATACTGTGAGTGGAGGCTGATCTTATGGTTTGTATTATCAATATTTAGAAGAATTTCTGAATACGGTATTGCCTCAGTTTACGTGCACTTTAAAATGGCAAACTGAATTTCAGGGGCATGATCATGAAGGGCCAGACTGACACTAAACCCATATTTCCGGATCTGGATAACATTCGGCAGCAGTTTCCATTGTTGGCCCGGTCGGTGCATGGTCATCCACTGGTGTATCTGGATAATGCAGCCACTACTCAAAAGCCTCTGTCGGTTATTGAGTCGGTTGATCGCTATTACCGGGAGCAGAATGCCAATGTCCATCGGGCCGCTCATTTTCTCAGTGCCTGTACAACCCATGCCTTTGAGGCTGCCAGAGAAACTGCCCGTCACTTTATTAATGCGCGTTTTGCAGAAGAGGTGATCTGGACGCGGGGAGCCACCGAAGCCATCAATCTGGTGGCTAACAGTTGGGGGCGAAGCCAGTTGAAGGAAGGTGATGAGATTGTGCTGAGCCGTCTGGAACATCACGCCAATATTGTTCCCTGGCAGTTATTGGCTGAGACTACTGGCGCAATCATCAAGGTGATTGAGCTGGATGAGTCCGGCAATCTCGACCTCCAGCAATATCAACGACTGCTTTCACAGAAAACCCGGCTGGTGGCTATTACTCATATCTCGAATGCTATTGGTACGATTTCACCGGTCAAAGCGATTATTGAGCTTGCCCACAATGCCGGGGCTCTGGTCCTGGTGGATGGCTCCCAGGCGGTTGCTCATCAAGAGGTCGATGTTCAGGCTTTAGATGCTGACTTCTATGTTTTTTCAGGTCATAAGGTTTATGGCCCTACGGGGATCGGTATCCTCTATGGCCGTCGGGAGCTGATGGAAAGCATGCCGCCCTGGCAGGGTGGTGGTGAGATGATTGAGCGTGTCAGTTTTTCAGGTACCCGCTTTAACAGCCTGCCTTTCAAATTTGAAGCCGGAACGCCCAATATTGCTGGTGCTATTGGTTTAGGCAAAGCGCTAGAGTTTTTAGCAGGTATTGATTTTGCAGCCGTGAATGCTCATGAAAGTCAGCTACGTAGTCTGGTGGAAGAGGGGTTAACCCAGATAAACGGCATCCGTCTGATTGGTCTGGCAGAGCAGAAAGCTCCTGTCGTGTCGTTTGTATCCAGTGAACATCATAATCAGGACATCGGTCTGATGCTTGACCAACAGGGAATAGCCGTGAGAACAGGTCATCATTGTGCCATGCCCTTGATGGAGAGCCTGAAACTCAATGGGACGGTCAGAGCCTCTTTTGCCCTCTATAACACCATAGATGAGGCGAGAGCTTTTGTTGATGCCATGGAAAAGCTCCATCATTCGCCACTGTATAATGCTCACCCTGAAGCGAACAGTGATAAGGGTGATGAATCGGGCAATACCCGGGCCGTGATCACTGAAGCAACTGATCTGCCAGAGATCTTTCGTCATCAGGCTCCGGGTCTTGTCACGATAACAGCACGTTTGAATGGGCTTTCAGGCTGGCAGGAACGCTATCGCCAGATCATGCTGATGGGCAAAGAATTGCCTGTGCTGTCGGGTGAGTGGAAAGGTGATGACGCTCGACTCCATGGTTGTGAAAGCAGTGTCTGGCTGCATTATCACTACGATGATGAAACCATGCGCCTTTACTTTATTGCTGACTCCGATGCGAGAGTGATCCGGGGGCTGATTGCCATTGTTCTGGCCGTATTCTCAGGCAAAACACCGGAAGAAATTGAAAGGGAAGATATTGAAGACTGGTTTCGTGAGTTGGACCTGTTTAATCATTTGAGCCCATCCAGAGGTAATGGACTCAAAGCGATTGTCAGAGAAATTCAGGCGATTGCTCATCGTTATTGGTAGATCTAACCTTGCTGAATTTTCATGGCAAGTGTTCGTCACCTTCCAGGCTCAGAGGTACTGAGGCACAGAGGAATCGTTTTTTCTTTGCTCTGTGTTTTAGTGAAGAAAAATTACTTGGGCTGTTACAACTACACCACTTTAGATTCTGCAATATAGATAATGCATGCAGAGAATGTAATAAAAACAATTAGGAGCGCTCGCAACACTTTAAAAAAAACAAGTCTATCTTTTTTTCCACTTTCACTTAAAAGAGAAGTGTTTACCAAAAACATCGGGAAAAAAAATGATAACAACCCTCTCTTGCCTTTGGAGTCTTCATAGAGTCTTTTCCATAGATAAACTGACCACAAAAACAAAATAAAACAAAGTAACCAGACTATACTTAAAAAAATTGGTTCTTTTTAATTTCATGTGGGTAAGCAGGCTTTGCTCACCTTGGTAAAGTCCAGCTTACCTGTCAGCAGATATACCATGATTTTGAAGTG
>OODV01000372.1 GCA_900299555.1 uncultured Endozoicomonas sp. | reverse complement strand
TGAATATTGTAACCACTGTCGTTTTACCTGCCCGAACACCGATTGAATTACCCTCAATGGAAATCAGTCTTGATATTGATAGCTTCTCATGGAGCTTTACCGGCCAGCTATGGGGTGCTTCCAACATCGCACTGGTTGAGCCAGATGAAACCGGTCCGAAGCAAATCGAAGTCGATATTAATGGCTGGAAATGGGTTTTCATCATTGAGCGTTATAGCACCGACAGAAGGTTCGGGGATGAGCGTTACACACTCTATGGCAGCAGCCGAACCCAACTGCTTGCAGCGCCTTATGCTCCGCAGAGAAGCAAGAGCAACAGCGCCAACCTAAACGCTAAACAGGCTATTACCGAAGAACTGGCCAATACCGGTTTTACCGCAATCTATCCCGGCCTGAACGACTACAGCACGCCAGATTGGATTATGCCCGGAGGCTCATTCAGCTATCAGAACCAGACCGCTATGCAGGTCGTGGCCAAGATAGCTACTACGGCAGGATCGGTCATTATCCCAAGCCGTGATAACGACCAGGTGAGCATTCAGCCCCGATACCCGGCAAGTCCGTGGGCTTGGAATACAGCCACAATGGATAAGATCGTTCCGGCAAGTATGGTCATTAGTTTGAGCGCCAACTGGCGACCAGAGCAGGCTTACAATGCGGTCTATGTTTCCGGCACCAATGCAGGCGTGGCGGTCAACGTCAAACAAACCGGAAGTAGTGGCAATAATCCGGCTCCCGATATTCTCGAAGACTGGCTTACCGAAACGCAGGTGAATACCGAGCGAGGCCGTAATGAGCTCGCCAAGGGAGGCAACCAGAGCATTACTACTATTGAACTTCCATTAACCGATACAACCACAGCACCCGGGTTAATTGAGCCGGGAATGCTGGTAGAAGTTCAAGATATAACAGGGGACTGGCAAGCCCTTTGTCTTGCGACCAGCATCAGTGCAAGTGGCGTGGACACTGTCATTCAGTCCGTTGATCTAGAACGCCATTATTAGAAAAGGTGCCCGGAGAGCGAACCGGCTCAGGTGTTCTTCCATCCGAAAACACGGCGCTGTTACAGATAATAGTGGAAATACGGTTGAATCACGAAAATGGCCATTGAGTGACAGTTTGGATACTTCTCTGGCACTCAGGAAACAGCAAAAAAAGGGGCATCCACTATTAGCGAGAACAGCGCCCGAAAACACTATTTTACCACATAGAGATTGTTGATAAATAATTCACTAATAAATGAACTAGCCGAGCTGTAAATAGTCACACATTTAAATATGCTAAGGAAAATTAAATGCTTAATTTAACTGCTACTCAACCCGTTCAATATACAACAAAGACTTGCCCAATATGTACAGAAGTGAGAAATCAGGCATATGATCAAATATCTGCATCAATGTGCATGATTGGTGTCGTTACAGGTACGATACCGGATCTTCTTACCCGCCCCTTAGATGACTTCTCACCACCGAATCCCTTATACCCAACAATCGGTGGATTCCTTGGTTTAGCAATTGGACAAGGTTTTAAAATGCTATGCGAACGCTGCATAGCACCTTTGAATGAGCAGGTTTGCAACATGCATAATCGTCTGAATCATGACTCTTAATCTGAATCTGAAACAGATAATGAACGGAATGATGGCCAGATTAATCAAGCAGATATTGAAACAGAAAGCGCAAGCTCAGAAGACGAAGACCAGAGAGAAGCTAATTTTCAAATCAATTTAATCGAAAATTTTGACCGAAGAAATAATTTCTTGATTGGTAGGAATCATAGAAATATTCATCCATAAATGGAATAAATACTTGAATCACATTAATCCACCTCAAAATGGCCCAAGACTACCAACTATTCTGGAGTGCCCGTATTGTATTAGAGATAGGAATAAGGGTTATGTATTAGCACGCATCGTAGCAACGTTTGCAGGCTTGGCTGTTGGACACATTGCAGAGCTGGTCTCTGCAGATTCAGAAAAGGGGAAATCCTTCGCATCAAAAACAGCTATATTAGGTGGTATAGGAGCAGTAATAGTTATCCAAAGTACGAAAATATTAACTGAACGATTTATTATTCCCCTAATAAACCAAACTTGCATTCGCCATATTCCTTTACGCCACGGAGATCAAAACGAAGCAGCACCCAATGTGTTTAATAATCCGGCATTTGAATACTCATCAGATGACGAGTAATTTTTTTAGTAAATTCCATGAGCATGGGATAAAGAGAAGCAAAAGCAACTTTGCAAGTAATCGCAATTCTGTATATTAGCAGACATATTCTTAACAAGAATGAAGGATTAACAGCTCCTGCTAAGCCAGTTTCCAACTCTATTTTGTTTGATACGTTGATAGTGACGATGGGATTGAGGGTAGGAATCACTCTAACGACTAGATTTTGCTGATATCCTCTGGCGTTAACTTCATCAGTAGAGAATTTCTACATCACCCTCTGGGTGTCGCTTTGGTAAACAACTCAACTTCATCACAGGGAAAAATAACAATGGCCACCACCAATATCTGGCAACAGTTCAAGGCTCTAATCCCTGAAGGCGTTCGAATCGTCGCCACCATTACCGCCAATAATGGCAATGGCACCAGTCAGGCAGAGTTAAGGGATGGTCCAGTGATTACCGTCAAGGGTGAATCGGCCATACCCGGTCAAAAAGCATTTATCCAAAATGGGGAGATCAAGGGCATCGCGCCCGCATTGCCGCAGTATGAAATTGAAATTTAATAGCAATCGGAAATGTAAACAGGCAGGGCTCAATGATTATCACAAATACCTGATCAAATAATGACCAACCCATAAAAGGCCACCTGCTACACCACTCATATGAATATCCACACGGTTTATCCACAGCGTTTTCCACATAAATTCTGGATGACTGATCAGCCCTTGCGATAAGAACAACCGAAACCATCACAATTTATAATCAGCCTACACCCACAGCGAATGCACAACTTATCAACAACCTGTACAACGGGTCATTTCTGACGTCGCACAGGCTTTAATTGTTGATAAATTCAGGAAAAAACAGAGTGTATCGGATAGCGCCACATCGTTTTATCCACAGACCAGACTCAATTTATAGAGGATGATCCACGGCCCATCAGGCATCCATGGTCGTCGCAGCCTCCCGTTCGAAAGCAATAAGCTCCTCCAGGCGCTCACGGGCATCACCAGCACTATCCAGTTCTTTAAGGATCGGGGTTCGGTAAAGCTGCTTGGCCCGGTCAATATCCACCGGAACCGGTGAAGTAGAGCTATAGACCGGGTTATAAATATCCCCCCACCCGATATAACCCCACGCCTCATCGGGAAGATCTTTCACCAGGGCATCAAAGGTTGCCTCAGCCTGCTCAACATCCCCCTTCATCAGCTGCAACTCGGCCAGGGTACGTCGCATATTGACATGCGTAGCAGGTTGGTCATTCGGGAAAAAGTCACAAAACTCCCGGCAGAATGCAATACCCCTTTCAATAAAAGAAGCGTCAACCCGGGCAGCATTGCCCAAGTGCATATCAATCTCATCGCACCAAAAGCCCAGAGCAACACTCAAACGATTATTGATCTGATCAATAGACGTCTCATCAATATAGAGCTGCTTGATCATATCCCATGCCTCAAGCCACACTTCACACGCCATAACCGACGAGTTAACGCCATCGACCAAAGCGCCGTCATTGAGAATATCGTTCCCTCTAGCTATCAGATTCTCAAGCTGTTCTTCATATTCCGTCACAGGGTTATCAAGATATTCAGCCTTGCGCTTTGCCATAGCCGACAAGCCTGAATACAGGGTGTCAGAATTAAGATCAAAACGATCCTCTTCAGACAGAAGCAGACTCTTCACCTGCAGGCGATAATCTCCGAAAGAGTCCCAATTCACCTGAAATTCACCAATTAAACGGGGATCATCCGCGTAGAGACAACGTCGCTGCGTAATAACCACGTCCAGGAGACTTTCAAACTCATCGTCAATATCTTTAGTCCCCAAATCACACAGCATTTGGGCCATTGATGCGCGCATTTCATCCGCTTTTTCAGCCTTGACCGTACCGATATTCCAGCACATAACCATCAGCCCAATGGTATTTTCAATGTCACTACGGCTCGCATCGCTCCCTTTCAACAAGACATCAGCGAGCTCAAGCACCCTCTCAGAAAGCTTTGGCAAGCCGCCGGGGTTCCCCTCCCGGACAGAATACCCCTGCTGTTTTTTCACCTGAACCTGCTTCTTCTTTTTGCGCTTCAGCTCTTTTTGCCGACGCTTCTGCCCTGCGGATAATTTGGCCATAACACGATCTACACATAGGAAAGGAATACAGGCAGTGATTATAGGGGAGGAAGGATTGAATATCCTGATCGAATGACCAAAAAAGAGACTGCCCGGTACGACTGAAGTAACCGGGCAACACAGCAGAAAAGGCGCTGTGAAAAAAACGCTGGCCCAAACCAGCCGATCAACCATTACGGCAAAATACAACGGAAAAACAGAAGAAAATTCCGCAACCGGCTGATGCCCATGTCACCAAAGCCAGTCCCTCGGAGACCCGCTGCGGAATTCGGGTGCATGATAAAACAGCAAGCACCAGAAACAACCGGTATAAACCGTGATCATTTCAACCACCCGATTCGGCATGCCTCACTGCCAACGCACCTTCACCCCCCCCCCGCCTTAAAATGCTCCGCCTGCTCAAACACATCCTGGTAAACCTCGTTAAACGACACCGGCGGATACCCATGCTTAGAGAGCAGCATAATCAACTCAACCCGCAGTGATGCCTTAATATCATCCCGATTATTCCAGTCCGGGAAGCGGGCTTTGTCATCCACCACCGCCTTCACCTTGGCCGCCAGGTCCAGCAGCCGGTCGTCCTCATAGGTGAATTCATACTTATCCGCCACCTTCTTAAGAATGTCGTAAAACGCCTTCTCTTCCAGCGAGATACCCAACTCCTCAAAAGACCCCATCTCCGTTTTCAAATCCGCCATCAAATCGAACAGGCCGGTAATGGCTTCATCGTGAACGGCCGTGGTAAAGGCATCCTCTTCCTTGCGCTCGTTGTACTTCTCAATCAGCGACTGAAACCGCTTAGAGAAGTCCACCCCCTTGGCCTTATTGGTCTTCTTAAACTCGGCCAGCGCCTTGGCCAGCAGCTTTTTCAACAGCTGGATTTTGGTATTGGGCAGTTTGATCTTATCGATGCGATCCAGATAATCGTCATCAAAAATATCAATCTCGGTGGCAGAGTCTTCTCCCAGTTTGAAGATCTCCTCAACCCCATCGCTCTTGATGGCCTCCGCCAGCATCTCCTTCACCCGCGCATTCATCAATGCTGTATCCGGCGCATCGCCCTTAGTGAGTTTGAAAACAATAGAGCGCACCGCCATATAAAAGTGAATACGGTCCTTCTCATCGTCACCAAGCCGATCGCTGCCACAGCACACGTCATAGGCAGCCTTAAGCCGCTTCACCAATGCCATAAACCGCTTTTCCAGCTTCTCGGTTTGCAGCACAAACTCCGCCGCCATATTCAGGCAATTCAATTGAGCCACCGGGTCGCCGCTGAAGTAAGGCGCAGCATCAAACTGATGAAACACCTGCCGCAGCAAATCCAGATGATCCTTCACCGCCACCACAGACTGCTCCACCTCCTCAACATTGGTTTCATCCGCCTTGGAGAACTGCTTCAGCGCCTGATTCATGCGGGATTTAATCCCGATATAATCCACCACCAGCCCCTTATCCTTACCCGCATACTTACGGTTCACCCGGGAGATGGTCTGGATCAAACTGTGCTTCTGAATCGGTTTATCAATATAAATGGTGTCCAGGCAGGGCACATCAAACCCGGTGAGCCACATATCCACCACAATGGCGATCTTGAAGTTCGACTTCTCATTCTTAAACTGCTTATCCAGCTCTTTGCGATAGTCCTTACTGCCCAAAAGATCATACAGTTCATCATCGTCGTCCTTGTTACGAGTCATCACCAGCTTCACCCGCTCCATGGGCTTAATGCTTTTTTTCTCCTGCTCAGAAAGGTTCACCCCCGCATCACAGGCCAGCACCTCAAACCACTCAGGGCGAAGCTCCCGCAGCTGCTGATAAAACGCCCAGGCCACCTTGCGCTCGCTGGCCACAAACATCGCCTTGCCCTTGATGGTGGAGCCTTCTGCCACCCGGAGCTCATAGTGCTGCACAAAATCGTTCGCCAGCGCCTCAATCCGGTCCGGATCGCCCAGAATGCTGTTCATAGAGGCAGTGGCTTTCTTGCTCTCCTCAATCTGGTACTCGCTGGCACCCGCTTCGGCGCACTCATCGTAATACTTCTCTATCTCCGCCAGCTTGCGGTTATCCAGCACCACCTTGGCCGCCCGGCCTTCGTACACAATCCGGACGGTAATCTCATCCTTCACCGACTCATTCATGGTGTAGCTGTCCACCACCAGCCCGAACACATCCAGCGTCGCGTCAATAGGCGTACCGGTAAAGCCCACAAACGTGGCATTGGGCAGCGACTGATGCAGATGGTAGGCAAAACCGTAAGTCTTGCGAACACCATTGTCAGTAATTCTAACCTTCTGCTCCTTATTCACCTGACTGCGATGCGCCTCATCAGAAATGCAGATCACATTGGTGCGCTCGGTGAGCAGCTCGGTATCTTCGGTAAACTTGTGAATGGTAGTGAGAAACACGCCGCCGCTGTTTCGCCCCTTTAGCAACTCACGCAGCTGGCTCCGGCTCTCCACGGAGACAATGGTCTCATCCCGGATATACCCCTTGGCATTGACGATCTGCCCCGCCAGCTGATCATCCAGATCATTCCGGTCGGTAATCATCACAATGGTAGGGCTGGCCAGCTCAAGGCTGGTCATCAGCCGACGCGCCAGAAACTGCATGGTAAAGCTCTTGCCGCAGCCGGTCGCGCCAAAATAGGTGCCGCCCTTACCATCACCTGCCGGCTTTTTATGGATCAGGATATGGTCATACAACTTATTCACCGCATAAAACTGCGGATAACGACAGACGACTTTTACCTCCCGCTTCTCTGAAGAAGGCGAAGTGTCCGGAAAGAAAATAAAATCCCGCAGCACCCGCCGCAGCCGGTTCCGGTCAAACAGCCCAAGAATCAGCGTATGAAGGGAATCAATGCCTTCCTTCTCCACCGACTCATCGCCGGTCACCTTACGCCAGGCATAGAAGAACTCGTAAGGGGCAAACAGGCTGCCCATCTTGTTATTCACCCCATCGCTGATAATGCACAGGGCATTAAACACAAACAGCTGGGGAATATCCCGCCGGTAACGCACCGTCAGCTGACGGTAGGCATCGTGAATGGTCGCCTCATCCTCACGAATGGCACTCTTGAACTCAAACACCACCAACGGCAGACCATTAATATAAAGAATGGCATCGGGAATGCGGCTGGTCTCCCGGCCTTCAATCTCCAGCTGGTTCACCAGCTTATAAATATTCCGGTCGTCGTCAGCATTCACACCGGGGAAGTCAATCAGATGAACATGGAAATCCTGTGGCTGCACGCAGTCTTTCCGCTTCTCTCTTTTAAGAGTAAACCCGTCCGATAGCCACTGGCAGAACTGTTTATTGCTGTCGTACAAATCACTGGCGGGCAGGGTTTCCAGCAGGCGGATGACCGAATCAATCTCACCCCCGGTAATCCCCTCATGCTCATAGCGACTGGCCAGATAATGTCGCAGGTCCTCTTTAATCAGCACCTGTTCCGGCTGGCGGGCAATGGCACTGCCAGAGACGTGAGGATAACCCTGCTCGCCCAGCAGTTGAATAATGGCTTTTTCCAGCTGTTCTTCTGTGAACGTCATCTTGTCTCTACCATCCTTTTTGAACCACAAAGAGCACAAAGCTCACAGAGGCTTCAGTCTCGTTCCCTCGGCCCTCCGGGGAATGCATACCAAACTTGCTGCGCCCAATAACCGGCTATTTGCATTTCCATGCAGGGCGTGGGGAAAAAGTCATACACCGTCGTCATCCCCGGAAGGCGGGGATCTATCCCACCATGGACTCCCGCCTTCGCGGGAGTGACGAAGAACAAATCAGGCGGCAACAGTCTCCGAATGAGCTTGAGGATCGGCAGTGGTGCTCTCTGGCAGACGCAACTCGCCGGAGATCAGCTTGGGGAGCAGGGTGTCTCGGAGTTTCGTTAATATTGAGATTTGTCGATTATTAGCATCTCCAGCTGAGATCCAGTTTGCAGAATAATTACTGAATGCTTGAAGGATTTGCTCAGCGTTTTTTAACGGCAATACGACTTTTAATGACCGTAATACTTGGATGCCAAGAGCTGGTCTCGTGCTGCCAGTCATATTGCTTTCAACTTGATGTAGAAAGTTATGAGACTTAACAAGGCAGTAAACTAGTTCCGCATTATATTTTTCTAGCGGATTCATAACAGCCATAGTTGGAGAAAGTGCGTATCTGTAGTTTTGAGGGCGTAACCTTACCACTTTACCAACGGTTCCAACTCTACCGAAACCGATACTGGAATCAGTTATTGAATATGCACTTTCTTGTTCAAGGACAGCTTCTTCTCCAATAGAGCGAGCCTTATCAATATTGATGTTACCCATCTCATCAATATCCCCAATACCTGAAAACGGAAAACCATTCTCAACTTCTTTTGGTGCCCTGTGACTCGGATGAGGATCAATAACAGCAGCTATCGAGTCCAGTCGATCAACACCCCACCCCTCCGGAATCCACCCCATCTCCGCATCCAGCACAAAGCGATTGGGGAATAGCTGACGGATAGACTCCGGCAAAGTGTCGTCTGAAGATTCACCCGAAAGGAAAGCTTTGCGCTGTTCGGCACGAGCCTGTAACGGTTCGGGAATCTCATGCCCCGCCGCCAGTGCGTTATCGATCACCGGATCAAAATCCACAAACCAGCTTTTAAACAAGGCTTGCGCCATGGCTTCGAGGGTTTGGTTGGTTTGGCGGTTGAGTTGGATTTTGTCGTCCAGTGCCCGGAGAATGCCAGAAATTCGTTTTTGTTCGTAAAGAGGTGGAAGGCTCAATTCAAATTTGGAACAGTCTCCAACACGAATATGGCTAACTACAGAGCCAGACCCCTCATGCATATGAAATTGGTGTTGTAAGTCTGGTGAAAGAAACGAGTAGACCAGAAAGTGCGCATCAAGATACTCAGTATTTGCTCTGTACTGCATAAGTCTCTGACCGAGGAAAATATTTTCCTCGGTATTTACTATGCCAACTTCACCGAGCGGAGCTTCCCGAGTTAACAGTACATCATCTTTTTGGACACTCGCACGGCGTGTCCATTTCAAGAATGCTTCTTCATCAACGTAACGACAGTCATCAGTACTCACACGTCCAGCTTTGACGTTTGGAGTTCTGATCATTTTGTAAGGTGTTGGACCTTCGACAGTCGTTGCTGTTTTGTTTACACAGTCAACAATCAGCTCACAGACTTCAGCAACTGCTACACGAGGCCATTCACTCGCCATAACCCAGCACCTCCAGATTCCGGCGAATCACAGCATCCAGCTTTTCCGCTTCCTGCATCTGCTGATAAAGGGTCTGGCTCAATTCCTTCATTTTGGTTTCAAACAGCACACCATCGTCTTTCAGCTCGGCAGCGCCCACATAACGCCCCGGCGTCAGCACATAGTCGTTAGCGGCAATCTCTTCAATGGTGGCACTTTTGCAGAATCCGGCAACATCATCATAAAGGCCGTTGCCCTCTTCGCCTCGCCACGCATGGTAAGTGCGAACAATCTCGGCAATATCGTCGGGGGTCAGCTCTTTAGTGGTGCGGCTGACCATGGAGCCCATCTGGCGGGCATCAATAAACAGGGTTTCCCCTTCACGGCCTTTCGTGCCTTGTTCCACATTGCCCTTTTTGTGCTTGGTCAGGAACCAGAGACAAACCGGAATCTGCGTCGTATAAAACAGCTGCCCCGGCAGGGCGATCATGCAATCCACCAGGTCGTTCTCGATCATCTTCCGTCGAATGGCACCTTCGCCACTGGTGTTGGAACTCATGGAGCCGTTCGCCAGCACAAAACCGGCGGTGCCGTTGTCCGACAGTTTGCTGATCATGTGCATAATCCAGGCGTAGTTGGCATTGCCGGTAGGCGGGGTTTCGTAACCGCTCCAGCGCGGGTCGTCCGCCAGCTCACTCTCCTGCCGCCACTGCTTCTGGTTAAAGGGCGGGTTGGCCATGATGAAGTCAGCCTTCAAATCCGGGTGCTGATCTTTGAAAAAGGTGTTAGCGGGCACATCGCCAAAGTTGGCGGCAATACCCCGAATGGCCAGGTTCATTTTCGCCAGCTTGTACGTGGTGCTGGTGTATTCCTGCCCGTAGATGGAGATGTCTTTCCGGTTTCCCTTATGGCTGTCCACAAATTTGATGGACTGCACAAACATACCACCGGAACCACAACAGGGGTCGTATATTTTGCCCTTGTACGGCTCAATCATTTCCGCAATCAGCGTAACCACACACTTGGGCGTATAGAACTCACCACCGCCTTTGCCTTCCGTCGCCGCAAACCGACCGAGGAAGTATTCATACACCCGACCCACCACATCCTGCTCGGTCATATGGCATTCGTTGGCAATGGTATCGATATTGTTGATGGTATCAATCAGTGCCGACAGCTTGGACGCATCCAGCCCCAGGCGGGAGAAGTAGTTATCCGGCAAGGCACCGGCCAGCGATGGGTTGTTCTTCTCAATATCGTGCAGCGCCGAATCTATTTTGATGGCAATATCGTTCTGCTTGGCATGCTGCAACACATACGACCAGCGACTCTCCTCCGGCAGATAAAAGACGTTGTCCTGCGTGTAGAAATCCACCATATCCACAAAGTCAGCGCCGTACTGCTCGGCAATCTTCGCCTTCTGAACCTCAAACTTATCGCTGATGAATTTCAGGAAGATCAGACTCAAGACAATGTGCTTATATTCAGAAGATTCAACACTGCCACGCAGCTTGTTAGCGGATTCCCAAAGGGTCTCTTCAAAACCCTTGGTCGCTTTTTTGGCAGGCTTTTTAGCAGGGCTCTTTTTTTCAAGAGATGGAGATGTAGCCATAGGAGGGATCGGTACGATGAGAAGTGGAAAACCGACTCATCGTACCACGAAAGACAGGGTAAATGTATTACCTTGCTTTACACAAAAAATAGACGTCAATATTTACGCGACAATGTTTTTTGGTAAAAAATTTTTGTAAAAAAATGCTGACCAAAACCCACTCAACCCCGCAACCACCAGCCTCGTGCCGGAAAGCGCAAAGCCCGGCTTTCAACTTTACGGGCATTAGACAAAAAATACATTTACTGTATATATAAACAGGTGTTAGGCTGTAAAACCAGAAAATGAAAGCGGTATCACAACGGCATTTGTTAGACAGGATTACGCCCATATGAAGGATTACATCAGGCAGTACCGACTACTCAATGCAGCCAACACCGGTAAGGAGAAACCTCTCTCTGCCAACCTCAAAAATACCTCAGGCGTGACCCAAAAGCGACGGTGCACATCACAGTAAAACGCTCCAGAACAATAAGGTCAACCCGGTATAAGAGGAACCCAAACACCATGCAACCCCCAACCCCCGATGAACGAGTCGTCACCCTGCTGCCGATGCCCGAGGCACTGAAAAATACCGACATTGCAATCCGCACCGACAACCACTGGTCAACGGCCGTCAATTACATCTACAACCACACACTGGAAAGGGTCGAGAACCTGATGTACGTCATCGGCTTTTCAGTCATCTTCGACAGACCGATTGAAACTGCCGCCATTAAGTACCAGAGCGAGTATTACTCACCCATGCTGGACGACGACACCAAACTCCCCTTCCGCATCGCCTTCGAAATGGACGCGCTCGCCATGTTCGATTTTTACGAACGATACCAGCGGGCACCAGTCTATGAAGACATTGCCGATGGCCTGCTAACCCACGACTGGAGTATTTGACCAACCATCACGGCAATAACGTCTCACATCACGGAAGAGCCGGAGCAACGCAAATGGCCACCAGACGAAAAAAAGCGCAACCACTGAAAAGCATTTCTCCTTACGCGCTGCAATTTGATGCAGAAAGGGAACGGTGGTGCGTGTATGCCTACGGCAAATGCTTTTATTTTGGCAAAACCAACTACCCCGACACCGAAGCCGCTAAATCAGCCGCCGAGAATTTCATCCACACGCTGCCAGAGCACGCACTGATATAAAGAGACAACACCGGTATGACAACCCCTCACGACACCATTACCTCGCTGGAAGTAGGCTCACTGGTCACCGCCGGACGTCATTTTATCTCGGCGGACAGTCAATCCACCATCGCGGTAGAGAAAGGCATGAAAGGTGTGGTGTGCATGATCTACGACCAGATGTGTTTTGACCCCGGCCAAGGCCTCGGCGTGATGATCCTGTTTGAATCCGGCCTCTGCGACGGATTTTCAGAAGAAGACCTGGAGTATTTCAACATCACCAGTCTCAATAAAAAAATCGACGCCCTGGCAGACTATGAATTTTCAAGCATGATCAAGCTACAAAATGAATTTCACCAGGGCCTCTTCACCCACGCCTTCAACTAAACCCGTCAGCACTGCTACTTGAACGAATACCAACGCCACCCGGCCAATTTTTAGCCGCACCGGTGGCCGTTTGCCAAAAGCCGCGAGACACAATAGGAAATACCCAAACGGGCCGTAGTGGGGCCACTGTGGCCGGTGAAAATAACACCAAACGGAAAAGAAAGTGCAACCAGCGCCGGAAAATAATAACACCAGAAAGTGCAACCAACGGGTCAAAATACCACTGAGGGGGAAAGTGAAGGTATTGCCGACAAAAAAAGGCTAGAAAATGCAACCAAAAGTGCCACCAAAACACAAAATCGCTGCATACAAAAAAGCCCCTTATTGTCTAAGGGGCTTCTAAGTGTTTGATTTAACAAACATTTTATGGTGCCGGCACCAAGAGTCGAACTCGGGACCCACTGATTACAAGTCAGTTGCTCTACCAACTGAGCTATACCGGCAAGGAACGAGGTGAATAATATTTAGACCGGCTGCGTTTGTCAACTTCCATGTAAAGGCTAATCCTTATTTTAGGCTAAGCACTTTCCGAACCAGCTATTCTGAGCCAGTGTTACGCACACAATCCAAATGACCACCAACGACTTTCGCAGTCATAAACCAGCCGGCCTCGATCCCCGTGCTGCATATCCAGCAGCTTCAAGACATATTCCGGATGCATACCAGGAGCAGCTTTTTCCTGTAGTTTCTCTAAAGGCACCGGATAGTCTGCCTAGTCCAGAGGTGCACGCCAACCCGGAGGGGCACCAGTTGGGAGCGACGCCCATTGACAGGATAAAGCGACTGCCACTGACGCATCAGACTGGAAAGTTCAGCTACTACTTCAGGATGCTGGCCTGTATAAACATCATTGGCGGTGGTGCTACTGCCATCTTCAGTACTGGAGAGGCGGAACGATTCAAGGAGCTTGTAAAAGATGAACCTCACCGCATACACCATGCTAAAGCAGTCCTTGAAGAAGAAACCGGAAAAAAACCTCTCTGACCACGCTGAGGAGGATGACCAAAACTCGGCATGATCTTCAAGCGAGTCAGGCGTTCTTGCATCCATAAGAGAGATCAGGAACACTTGACCGTTATAAGAGAGCACTTGCAGAAGCACAGGAGGCTGAACTGAAGACAGAGTCCTTATTAATCTCTTCTACTTTAATGGATCTGGCTTTTCATAAGAACCTTCAGTGCCCTATGCATGGCAACCAAAGGGTGAACAACTTCGGATACCCTCCGTGAAAAGTAAGCGCATCAACGTGCTGGGTTTCATGAACCGAAGTAATGACCTGTTTTATTATCCTGTCATCGGGAAGGTTGATAGCCAGACAGTGATCAATGTCTTTAATGATTTTGCCGGGCAAATGGCAGTTCCTGAATACAACTCCGGAGATCGCTACACTGTGGTGATGGTCGATAATGCCGGTATCCATACAAGCCAGCTATTCCGTGCAGAACTGGCAGACTGGGCGATTAAAAAAAAGATATTAGTCTGCTATTTACCGACTTACTCACCAGAACTCAATCTGAAATAGAAGTTATGGAAAAAAGTAAAGTATAAATGGCTGAACCTCTTTGATGTCATGGACTTTAAGGCGTTTGAAGCTAAAGTTATACGAGTGTTTGAGCAAGTCGGTCAGAAATATATGATTTCATTTGGTTAACGACTTACCAATAGCCGAGCCTGACGCAATATAGAGCTGATAGTTTTTGCAAAGCTATGGTCCCCAGGAAAATAGTAGAGGTAAATGGCTAGTGTAAAAGTTGCATATGTAGTCATGAGCATCTTTTTTTTGAGAATCAAAATTTTTGATTAATTCTTTTTCTTGAATTGCTCTACTGTGGAAATCCAAATTGCAAAAGGCCATTGAAAGATGCGGAAAAGTTCTTGTATCGATTTCTCCATCGCTAAGCAATTCTATAGAATGGTGACGATTATCAGACTCTACTAATTGGTATAATTTTTCTACAGCTCCCCGTTTGCCTTCGATCATTTGCATGAACGATCCATGCTGATGAATTAGAATGCCAGTTAGTTCATTTAAGTAATTATTATTTCTGCTTTTTTCGACAAGTTTAGATAATTTATAGGGGGAAAGTTGATTTGCTTCCTTACTTCTATAAATTAAGTAATACATTATTTTTCCTTGTGATTATGTAAAGCTTATGATTGATTAATTTCCAAATTAACCTATTCATATTATAAACTAATTTCCTAATCTGTTCAGAATTAAGTTTTAATACACACCTCGAAGCCAGAGAACTCGGTAATCACCAAGAGTTTCCTCTTTCCTCACCATAAAACAATCAGGCGCTGTTCAAATTAAACGTGGATTTTCTGGTAGTGAGTCAAATGTATGCTTTTGCATAAATATCCATTCCAAATTCCAGAGCATTTATCAACAGCCCAATCACTATATCGTGCATCCTTTCTATCTTGGAAAAACATATACTCTTTCTCGCTAACCGCTTGATCCTAGTCCTGAAATTTAAGTTCCTGCATTCGATTTTCTGAGTACTTCTCTTGCCTGCTTCATGCTTTTTAGGATCAATATTTCGCTCATACGCACCCCAGCCATCACTTTAGAAACGGCCAATACCAAAGGGCTCTAAAAGCACCTGAAGCTGCCTGAAGACCTCATCCTTTCTTTTCCCGAAAACATATGCAAGAAAAGTACCAGTGGCATGATCAATGGTGAGCGATTACCAGCGCTGATTCGCTTTATTTCCCACATATGACCACTGCTCATCCAGTTCAGCCATCTCGCAGGCAAGCTCAGAACGCACACAGCTACCATCATCAAATTTCATGGTTGTGATGCTTGGATTGACTTGCAGTAGAAGAGTTCCTTTGCTTTTCAGGGCATTCATCACGGTTGTTTTACTGACACCAGGAACCCTGCTGGTATCTCTGATGCCACTGCTATTAATACCATTTTAACAATGTCTTTCTCGATGCCCCTCTGCATGCCCTGTAATGATATTCGAGCATGAACGACTTGGTTTTACAGACTGCATTCTGGCAGAGGTAGCGCTGATCACCTTTACACCCTTTGCTATGTCGACCAACGAAAGGTAGGTTGCATTCTGGGTACTTTACTTCAAAAAAACACGTCATGAGACGCATACAGGGAACACAGAAAGTTTTTCAGTATGACAATGTGCTTACCCACACATTTGACCTACTACCTCGGTTGGCTCTTTGGTGAGAATAATTTTGACCAGAATATCTTGTTGCTCAGGTGTGAGTTTTGAATTTTTTCTGTGAGCAGTCGATCGAGTTTTCTGGGCATCCATACCGCCTGAACGGTAATGTGAGATCCAGCGGTAAATACATGAGGAGTCTGCTGCATACTCTTTAGATAGACTCTGAACCTTTGCTCCATCCAGCTATTTCTGAATAGCCTCAATGCGGATGGGTTTTCTCACATCCTGGGAAACTTTACAACCGTCGACCTTACTCATGAGTACCTCAAAAACTGAGGTGCCAGGATACAAAAATCTGCCGTGCAAAGTGCTGGCTCATATCAATACAAACAAAAACAGACCCTCCCTGGATCTGTTCTTATGACTCCCTGTAGATAGCTTCATCCTGAAGTTTAGGCATCCTGCCCGAAGAGTCTCCCTGCTTTCCCTTTATCCATTATTCCGAATGGTCTAGGACATCCTGTCCACTGGCTCCCTGCCAAAGTACTTCCCTGATTTATCAGCCGTTTGCCTTCCTGGCTGTGTGGACTTCCTGTAACAGCTGACGGTTACTATATTGCGGTTTTTACGTATGATTTACAGTCAGGAAATCACCATAAGCCATGTGAGATATTTGCTATAGATGACAATAGTCTTTTACCTGACCCACAACGTTGCCTGCCAGTACAGCGAAATGATGGGAAATGAAGGGAGAAGAAAAAACCACACATACAAAAAAGCCAGACTAAAAAGTCTGGCTCTTTTGAGAGAATTGGTGCCCAGGAGAAGACTCGAACTTCCACGCCCTTTCGGACACTAGCACCTGAAGCTAGCGCGTCTACCAATTCCGCCACCTGGGCATAGCTGAAAGTGTTGTTGATTTTGATGACAAGACTTAAATCATTTGATTTGGTGCCCAGGAGAAGACTCGAACTTCCACGCCCTTTCGGACACTAGCACCTGAAGCTAGCGCGTCTACCAATTCCGCCACCTGGGCCTTGTCAGCGCCGATCAACATCTCAGCGATGCGGCGCATATTAGAGATCACTGGTTAGACTGTCAACCACTTAAAATAAGATTGATAAAAGATTATGGAAGGTACTGATGCTGACTTCGGTGATTGGCATGTCATCGGGGAGAGAGAAATTCTGTACTCCTGTTCATCGTCGTCAGTAACAGGAGTGTAAGATTGGATTTCAGAAGCTCATAGGGATCAACTCTCAATGATCGGGGTAATAGTTATTACCCTTTCATAGCGCTGGTCATGGTTTGAAACCACATCATTTTACTGAGATCACCGGTGGCAACGATATTCTGCTCCTGAACACCACGCATAAACGCTTCCTGGGCATTTTTTGCTGTCAGAATCTCAAACCCTTTTGCGGCACTGGAGAAAGAGAGTTCAAATGTTGCCTCAGTCGTTGCTCCAGAGACAGGGTAAACCTGCTTGTCTTTCACAATATAATGGCGGGCTACCCCATCCTTACTGCTGAGCTGAAATGTCAGATTCTGACCTTCCAGTGCTTTTTGAAATGATGGGTTCTTACGACTGGCACGTTTCATCATGAAACCGAGTGCCCACAACAACAATTTGAATTTCACTATTTCAGTCCCGAACTCTGGAGATAAGAATAACTGCCTGCCAGAACCCGGCACATAAAAAGAAAACACTTTCCCATGGAACAACTTGAAAAAGCTGGCAATGGAAAAATGCTTTCTGAGTGGATATGCAAACAGTATTTATGAAGATGGCAAAACCATTATCTGGCTTACCATGTTATGGTCACCCGCAAAACGCCAACAAAAACTGTCGGTTGCAACTGACCAGATAGAGATCTATCAGTTTACGGCGTCTTTCAGGGCTTTGCCCGGTTTGAAAGCAACAGTCTTGCTTGCCTTAATCTGGATGGTTTCACCGGTCTGAGGATTCTTACCAGTGCGGGCTGCGCGACTGCGCTGTTCAAAAGTACCAAAGCCAACCAGGCTTACAGAATCTGCTGATTTCATAGCACTCGTGATGGCTTCAAGAACGGCATTAAGGGCCAGGGAAGCCTTGTCCTTGCTGATATCGGCTTCGTCAGCGATGACATTTACCAGATCTGGTTTACGCATAGGGAATACACTCCGTTTTGTTTTTCTTGTTTCTTCCCTTGAATCAAGGGTTTCTCGCTTCCTGAGCAAGGACAGCACGAGCTCTTGACTACAGGTGTATGACTCACAGACAAAAACAGACTAAAACACCGCCGCCCTCAGGGCAATAGTCTGGACCAACTGTTTGCAGGTTTTTTGTCAGAAATCTACGTTTTTCTGTAAATCAACTGACTTCCATCATCTCAAAGTCAGCTTTGCCTGTTCCACAGTCCGGACAGAGCCAATCTTCCGGGACATCCTCCCAGGCTGTTCCAGCGGGTATGCCATCTTCAGGCCATCCGGCAGACTCATCATAAACAAAACCACAGATAATACACTGCCATTTTTTCATCATTCTCTCCGGCTTATACCTTTTGAAAACTGTTTACTTCTGGTATGTCTTGTATTTAAAAAGATGTCATAGGAACTCAGCAGGTAAGCATATAAACAAAGATTCACACCAAAGACTGCCAGCATAAGTTTTTTTGGTAGTAAAAAACCATGATCTTCTGACAAAGTGCCCACCCTGAGCTTTGCTTCATTGGCTTTCCAGTAGCATTTCAGCTCTTAACGTGAAAAGAGCGCTGCATACTGGGGATTAGACTGTGCAAGCAGGGTTGTGAGTCAAATGTGTGATTTTGCATAAATATTCACTCCAAACTCCAGAGCATTAATCAACCGCCGAATCACTATATTATGCATCCTTTCTATCTTGGAAAAACATATACTCTTTCTCGCTAACCGCTTGATCC